>CAXHFM010000098.1:0-4652 GCA_964016345.1 uncultured Candidatus Poseidoniales archaeon
TAGGTATAATCCAACAGGAGTTATTCGATGTCGGTGCTGAATGTGCCTGTCCTCCAGGAGGGGTTCCGGAGCAGATGTCAATAATAGGAGAGGATGCATGTAATCGATTGGTAGAGGAGATTGATTACATGTTGGAGGATTTGGAACCTCTTTCGTCGTTTGTACTCCCGACGGGAAATCCTGTAGTAGCTCATCTGCATATGGCTCGTACCATCGTCCGTAGGGCGGAGAGGGAGGCTTGTGCACTTCGTGTAGAGGTTAGAACAGTGGTTATCAGCTACCTTAACAGGCTCTCAGACCACTGTTTTGTCCTCTCACGCTGGCTTACCGGAGAAGAGGGAGAAGCCCTATGGACCCCTCTAGGAAAGAGAGTTTAGAGTCAAGTAACAATACCTGATTTTTCCATATGAATTATGGCCGATCTGATTAGTTCCTTCTCTTGATCGAATGTGAGCATGGACTCAGTTTCCTCGTAGTTTAGCCATATGTAGCTAGTATGCTCTTCTGAGAGCTTTACATCAATTTCGTCGGTAGTGGCAATATACCAAAAAACCTGTTTTGTAGTTTTCTTGCCTCTCTTTCTGAAGGTATATTGTGTTCTGTATTCCCAATTAGAGTCTATCTCCAGGGAACTGATTCCTGTTTCCTCCAATAATTCCCTTGATGCAGTCGCGTGGTGGTCGTTATCTCCATCTTCGATGTGGCCTTTGGGAAAGCTCCAATGTCCCTGTGGATATTGAAGAAGGAGAACAGCGTCATAGTTGACCAGAACAAGTCCGCAGGAGGTCTCCATAACCCTAGAGTTCGAGGAGTCCATGAACGTAGTACGGGCATCTAGGTCAAAAAATTACTCGTTGATATGACCAAAAGCTCCTTTGAGTAGGTAGTTTCCCAGAGATTTCTATGGAGAAAGATCCGTTGTCGTTAGATATCCGCAGGATAGTAACTGATAGTGACTTTGATGGCGTGGTGACAGGATCGATACTCAGGAGATGGTGGCCTGATTCAGAGGTGGTTTTTGGACATCCTGGAGAGTTACGTGCGGGATTGATGGATCATCTAATGGATAGGAAGACAGCTGTTTGCGACTTGCCTAGTCATCCAAATTGTGGATTGAGCATCGATCACCATCAGTCAAACAAGCCTACTGGAGCTGAGAACGGTGTAGTATCTGTGTGGAGGGCGACTCCATCGGCAGCTAGGATTGCTCATGATTTACTGAAGAATAGGATTGATTTGTCAGATTTGGACGACCTTTTGGTCTGGGTGGATAAGCTGGATGGGGGCAGTGTGACTAGGGATGAGTATCTTTCAGATAATCCTGCAGTTTGGTTGGGAAGAGTCATCGACGTAAGTGAGGGCGTTGCGATGACAGTACTCGAGGGACTACAAAGAGGGGATAAAATTGACCAGATCTTGAAAATACCGCTTATTTCCAGGAAGCTTCGGGAGAGAAAGAGTGAGCGGGAGAAGCTAACAGAGATAATCGCCGAGAGGACTGTGGTGATAGATAGGATTGCTATAGCAAGGCTAGATGGATTAGGAATGCGGTCAAACGGCTACCACGTCACAGCATTCGCTGGTGACTCTTGTGACGCATGTATAGTCATCCATGGCGACATAGGGGCATCGTTTGGTGATGATACTGGTTATCCTGTCTCAGCGTCTTTTTACACGAACTCATTTCTACACAGAGAAGGGGGAATCTATGACTTGACGGGATTAGCTACGCATTTCGATCCCGATGGAGGGGGGCATGAAAATGCATGTGGATGCAGGATCAAACCACTCGACAAAGGCAGGGTATCTAATCGGAACGTAACCGAGGAGGATGTTAAAGAAAATATATCAGAGTGGCTCAGATTATGGTCTGAACGCTAATCTTCTGCCAGAGGTCCAACGCTGAGCAGGACATAAACGGACTGGGTGAGCATCAGGAAGCCGATTAGGGACATAACCAATCCTGTTGGCGTGGGTAGAATTTCCTGCATATGGTTTCCGGTATACCATGCCATAGAAAGAACGCCTATTGAGGATGCTAGAACTATGTAAGCAGATTTCCTCGGTTCAGTCCACAGATCAATCCAAGGAATGAGGCCTCTTCGCTTGAAGGTGATTCTGTACCACGCGACGTATAGAAAAACTAAGGAAACAGACCCCAGTAAGCCCAGAGTGAAAGACTCGGATTCCCAAGGCCCAGAGATCGAAAGTTTCAGCGTGATGACGTTTAGCAAGATGATGGTGCCGACTATGGCTGGGGCTTTCCAATTGGGTAAGTTGGCTTCGTCCACGACTAATCGAGTCGGGTCCTGCGCTTGAATGCGACTAACAAGTGTATTACACGGTTACTATCTGCAACAGACGTGAAGGACGGGCTTGTTTGGGAGGAGTCGGTAGATCAAGCGCATTTGGATCTTAGATTCGAAGTACTCAGAAAGGGGCTTCCTAGGGGTTCGGAGCATTACCCAGGTATAGACGAAGATGCACGGACTAGATTCCTCTGTGCATATGAAGGGGGCAGGCTCGTTGGCTGCTCGACGCTTCAGACAGACGCAAGAGGGGGTTGCAGATTCAGAATAAGGGGAATGGCGGTCAGCCCTAGTTTTCGGAACAGAGGAATCGGTTCAAGCATCGTAAAGAGGCTTCAGCAATATGCTTCTGAGGAGGGTACCGGGATATGGTGTAATGCCAGAATTAGGGCAGTCCCCATGTACAAGAGATGTGGTTTTATCGAAGTATCTGAGGTCTTTGAGATTGAAGGAATAGGGCTACATTACGACATGGAATGGAAATAATCACAACGTCCGATTAAAACTCTGAACAATCATTAGGATTATTAGCCTTCGATTAGAAGTTCTACATAATGTTTGATAGGATAAAATCGACGCCCGCAAAAATATGCCTTGTGATTAGTGCTCTTGTAACAATTGTTTACTCGATGAACTTCATGCTATTTGCTGACTGCTATGTAACTGGAGGAGAAGGCTGCTTCACTCTTGGATTTACCAATGAAACCATTGCTGGAATGGCCTCCTACGGAAATGGTGGGCCTGAGACGGCATTCAATGGGGTACTGATGTTTGGTATTTTCATGTCTACAATGCTGATTCTGAATGAGGGGGCAAAGGGAATGTGGAAGATTATGATACCAGTGATCCTAGGGTTCGCAGTCATGTCAGTGACAATGTGGGCTTACTGGGGGGATCTAGACTCATCAGAAACTCCAAAATATATCGCTCCGGTTACTACTGTCATATACGTAGCAGCCTACTTCCTTCTAAAGGCCGAGGATGAGGTAGATGATGGACTCTCTGAATTCAAGATGGGTTTGAATATAGAGGACAGGCCATCGCTCGTGGCTATGCTACTTGTGGTTCTAATGGGGGTTTGGTACAGCTTAATGTCCGTGCTCATGCCTGCAGAACGGATAGAGGCGTTTGGCTTAGGGGAGGCGAGTCAGGAAATGCTTGATGCTGGTTTGGGGGCTCCATCGGAGGTGACAGTCGCCGTAAGTGGATCTCTTTTCCTAGTTTACACCCTCTGGACTGCGATGGTAGTATTGGATGGTCCGAAAGGAAAATGGTCCATATTACATCCTGGAATTTTCTTCCTAATCACAGCAACCGTATCAACTTACATGGCCCTAGTTGACAATTTGGGAGAAATAACAAGGCCGGTGTCTGATCAATCCGTAATAGATAGCGTTGCAGGTCCTGTTGCGATGCTATTGGTGTTGTTTGCCTATTACAGAATGAGAGACGAAGGGGTTGAGGATGGTATGACTGGATATGGAGCCGGGATGGAGGAATTTACTCCAAATGCTTTCAATATCTTCGTCATCACTGTAACAATAATCGTCGGACTGGTGTTCACTGCTAACGTAATGCTATCATAGATGTGGTTGGAGCACGGACCGGGATTTGCACCCGGGTCCAGGGATCTGCAATCCCTTGCATAGCTACTCTGCCATCCGTGCCGTGTACTCGGGACCTCCCCTCCTCTCTTGAAGGCTATCCGAGATTCGGCATACCTTCATGGTCGTCCTGCTCGTCGGAGATACATGCCGGACATTTCCGCAAGGTTCGAGGGACTCGGTGTTGGTTTCGCACCGTATCTCCAGCCACCAGGGCCTGAGATAGTAAGGTGGACAGTTGGAGAGCCAGGTTTTGCTACTCCCAAGGAAATTCTAGATGTTGCCATCGGGGAGCTTGAGGCTGGCAATACAAAGTATACCAGGGGGGCGGGATCGATGGAGTTGTGTCAGGGAGTCGCGGATTATCTAGCGAAGCATCATGAAATTGAGGTCTCGGCTGAGGACGTAGTGGTTACACCCGGAGCCAAGCAAGCTATGCTGTACTCTTTTCTAATCACTACTATGCCGGGAGATGAGGTTATACTACTCGCGCCTTCTTGGGCATCTTATGAGCCGATGCTGGAGTTCATTGGGGCCAAACCAGTGCATGTACCTGTCAGAAAGGACAATTTCCACCCCGATCTAGATGCCATACGTGACGCTATAAGTGATAAGACAAGAATGATCCTTCTAAACTCTCCTTGTAACCCAACGGGTGCGGTATTCACGCCTGAGGAGATTCAGGGAATTCTCGAAATAGCAGAGGATAACGATTTGTGGATCGTGTCTGATGAGATTT
>CAXHFM010000099.1:0-4467 GCA_964016345.1 uncultured Candidatus Poseidoniales archaeon
ATGTTCGTCGGCAGCGTCAGATGTGTATAAGAGACAGATCAGAACTCTGTAGTGATTCTACTGTCTTAAAGCCCCCTCTGTAGTCTTGTACCAGGTGCCCACTTCTAACAAGTGGGGAGATAAGCTTCCTAAATTCAGCCCTGCGCATGGCCAGCCTCTCCATGAAAACAGAAGGATCGTTATGATTCCTGAAGAATTCTAGAACACCGAAATCATCATCAGTAGGAGGCGCGTTTCTAATTGCTAGTAATCTTTGGAAGTGGGGGAGTCTGGCCCAAACTTGATGTCCCCTCAGATTGGTGCCTTGGTGGAGCTGTTCGGTTGCGGCCATAGATTGTAAGTCAACTCTGAACATTTCACATCGTCCCCTGAGTGCAAAGTCGTCTCTCAGTTCATCAATTTCCTTCAGAGCATAGGTTTCATTTTCCCACCTGCTAATCTGATGCACATTGTGAGTGTGGAAAAGGAGCCTGTTAACCTCATTTCTTGGCCTGGGTTCTACGATTCCACCACGTATGTATCTCTCTCCATCACCCATGGAGGTGAATCCAAGATCAGAAAGTATGCCCTGGATATTATCATCGCAGTCATGTACTGGGACCCCATTGAAAGAGTGTATTACAGAGACATCGACCAATCTGTCACGATAGTTTTCAAGGAGTTCGTTGAATGTATCCTTGAATTCATCGAGGTAAGAATGTGGAATGTTAACATCCTTGATCTCCAGGTAGTCGTTAACGACGAACATCAGTATTCTTCCTATCGGGTCCACGCCTTTGAAAACCGGATGGTACCAACCTTGCTTCAGTATCATCCTTACTTCTTGGATGAAGCGACTACAGAACGGGTCTGATTGAGCTAAAATTCTCATGTTTCTGTCTTCGGCTAATGGCGTAAGTAGCATCTCAGCATCTTCGTGTGACGAGTAATAGTCCGTAGGATCTGGCTGTAATGCGACCACTCGGCAAATTGTACCGACATTTTCTAATTCCCTCAGGACCTCAGCTAGCTCTTCTACTGGCCTGCTGACGAAAAACCTCAGTGTATGCAATCTCACAGGCCCTATCTTTGATATTAATTGGGCTAGTGCTTCAGGGAAGTCTAGTGGCTTAACAACGCCGTGAATTCTCCTGAATAATGCTATTGATCTCTTTCTATTGGGGACGTCTAGATACTGCTTGGCAACGACCAGTTGACGCTCTAAGTTAGAAATGGCCCTCTTGATGCTTTTCTGTATATGTTGATTCTCCTTACCTCGGGGGTACTCAGAGAGGAGTTCTGTTCTGGTGATTCCTTCTTCAGGGATTTTCTCGAGTATTTCTTCCTCTAAAGAGCCCAGCCAGGGTTCCGAGCGAAGACCGAGTAGCATTGGTATCTGATCGAGAGTTGTGTATCCTACCCTGTTGTGCAATAGTCTTCCGTTGTAAACGTCAGAGTCGTGTTTGAAGTCTTTCCAGTCTCTGAATCTGAAGTTCTTTACCCTATGAAGTAACTCGTCCCTTCTCTGAATCAAAGCTAGCGATTTTATCACTTCGGAGGGTTCAGAAAATTCCGTGAATGATTTCTGCAGGAGAAGTGTTTGAAGAGTACGATAATCAACTACGTCTACGCTACCTCCTGTAATTCGATATTCGTCTACTCTGAGGATAAACTCACCTTCGTCTGTCTGGGTGAAGAAGCCTATTGATACCAAGTTCCTCATCTCTAGTTCTTGTAGTACTGATTCTACCTGTCCCACGGGGAAAGGTAGCCTATCGCTGAGTTGATCAAGAGTCTGTGGGCCTTCGGAGCCAAGCATGTCAAGTAGCTTAAGTCTGAGACAGTCTAGAGGATCGGAAAGACTTGAAGAAGCCCATTTTGTAGGAGTGGTGCCATTGAATTCTTCAGCTATCTCATAGTTCAGCCCGCCAGTGTATAGGGCCCGTAAGTCCTCCATCTCGGATGCGCCTGCAACTGCGAGGCATCCAAGAGTGCCATGGACTCCTGCCATTCTAATAGAGAACCATTTGTCGTCAATTTGTTCGTGATTTGTATTCCTGACCTTGGTGATTAATCCCCTCTCTGCGAGTTCATGTACCCATTGTCGGATCACAGGGATTTCGATTCCACTTAGCTTCGAATTGTAAAGTGGATTGGTGAGGCCTCGCTCTAGTCCCCCTCCCATGTCCATCAGTCTTAGAAGATCAATAGCATTCTTCGGAGTAGCCACCTTAGATTGATAGTATTCAGAGATAGTCTGTTTATCCAGATCCGTAGCCAGAGATCTAGCGCCTAAGAGACGCCTAAGGATCTCTGGATCTACGTCCTTGATCAAATAAGCTCTGGTCCTCAAACTTAGGAGGTCCTCAAATGCGGACATGAATAGCGTCATTCCGAGCGGTGAAGGCATTTTGACACGCCTGTGGACAATTCTGACGTCTTCACTATCCATCCTAGATATGAAGTTCCGTAATTGCTGCATATCGAGATCGCCATTTAGGATCTCACTCATGGCCTCTCTAATTATGACCGAGCCATCCATTTGGCGATGTTTTGTCATAATCGCTTCTGCCTTCTGCTGGAATTGCTTGGGACTAACTTCTTCGGCACCAATTCTTCTGGGATTGAGCATACTTCTGGAGGACACTTCCCTAAACCGCTTTGAGAACAGTTGTGAATCCATCATGTATCTTTGAAGTATTTCCTCGCTAGTGTCATTCCTAAACACCTCTGGAATCCTAGAGATCTCAACCTCATGGCTCAATTTGGCCATGAACCCATTTTCGTCAAATGAAAGCTCATGAATGATTATATTTTCTTTAGAGGCAATTCCGGCGAAGAGATAACCCAAAGCAAGGTTGAATGCCCTTCCCCTGCAGGTAGTCACAACGTAAGTTGGCAGAGGGGAGTCCACCTGTTCGATAAGTATCCTGTCATTAGAAGGAACTTGGAATGTTGTAGCAGTATGCTCGTCTAGGAACTGTTTCAGGGCCAACGCCACAGGCCTATTGAGTTGTAATGCTTCTGTGAGGATTGGCTCATAATCGGTTGCCATCCTTGCTCCTACAGAAATCTGGCTCAATAATCTGAGAACTGCCTGACTTAATTCATGAGTGCGACTATTAGCCTCCCCTGTCCAAGATGGTATAGTAGGTCTGTATCCGGTAGCGGGAGTAACATTTACCCTAGTTCCCCTCACACTAGCTACCCTGTAGGTGGAACCGCCCAATAGGAATACGTCCCCGTTCCTAAGACTTGAGACGAACGACGATGAAAGCTGCCCAACCAAGGTCCCGTCTCCAGTGAAAACCAAGTAACTATTATCTGGTGCTATAGTACCTATATTGGTATAGTAGATCATTTGAGCAAATCCACGCTTCCCGAATCTGTTATCCTCCCAGTCGAGCCAGACTCTTCTTTCCTCATCAAGCATGTCTAGAACTTCGATGTAATCATCGTAAGGAAGTGATTTGTAAGGCCATGATGACGTCACGAGAGAGTAGGCATCATCAATATCCCATTCCTTTATTATTGTGAGGCCAATTAGAAATTGTGCTAAAACATCCAACGAATTCTGAGGAAATTTTAGTAAATCCATCTCTCCCTCCAAGATGGCCATTTGCAATGCTACGAGTTCCATCAAGTCATGAGGTGAGGTGGGTAGAAACCTTGCTCTAGGCAGACCTCCGACCTGATGTCCTGCCCTGCCTATTCTCTGAAGGGCCGTGGCGATTGACCCGGGAGAGCCAACTTGGATGACTAGATCGACTGAACCGATATCGATACCCATTTCAAGGCTGGAAGACGAAACAACACATCTCAGTAATCCATTCTTGAGTTTGCTTTCAACATCAAGCCTGATCGCCTTGTCCATGGAGCCGTGATGCCCCTCTATTCCTTCCATACCAGCTATCTTCAATCTCTGCACAACTGTCTCGGTCATATTCCTAGTGTTAACGAAAACCAACGTAGTGGTGTGAGCCTCGGCTAGTTCTTTGATTCTGTCTACATTATGGTCCAAAATTTCCTTCACCGGAATAGAGCTGAATCTAGGAGTTGGCAGAATTATGTCCAAGTCGAGCTCCCTGTCACCTGAGATTTTCGCGATAGCGACCTTTTGAGGCTCTGCGTCGGTTTCCCTCGAATCGCTGGCAACTAGAAATTCGGCAACCGCATCCAGGGGTTCCATAGTGGCACTAATGCCAATCCTCTGGACATCAGACGATACTACAGTATCCATCAGAGCCATACTTAGAGAGAGATGCGTGCCTCTTTTTGTAGGAACTAATGAGTGCATTTCGTCTATGATGAGCCATTTCATTTGATCTAAAATCGGCCTAAACCTCTTCGAAGCCAGGCCTAATCCAAGTGATTCGGGTGTCGTGATTAGTATGTGTGGAGGTTTTCTGAGCATTTTTTCTCTCTCGCTCTGTGGGGTATCTCCCGTTCTCAGTCCAACTTTGATTTCCTTGGCCCTGCTTGGAAGAA
>CAXHFM010000100.1:0-4242 GCA_964016345.1 uncultured Candidatus Poseidoniales archaeon
TCGTTAACATGGGAGAGAAACGAGTCGTCTGACATGGTTGAGGATATCATAAGAATTGGCGGGTGTCGAAAACCTTCCCTGGTAACAATAGAGGTGGGAGGGGATGGTAACGAGGCTACCGAGGAGGCGATTAGGGGAATATATGACTCTCTCAGGGCAACATCCCTCGCGATTAAGGACGACCTAGTGCTTCCAGGAGGGGGCTCCACCCATTCAAGGGTATCATACCACGTTCGGAGTGAGATGGAATCTGAACCTGGAAGGGAGAGAATTGCCATGGAGGCGTTTGCCAGAGCCATGGAGACAATCCCAGCTGTTCTGGCAGAGAACGCGGGGCAGAGTCCTTTGGACAAGGTTCTGGAGCTTCGGGCGGAAGCAAGGAAGGAAAACCAAGCCATGGGGGTAAACAGGAACGGAGCGGTATCGCCGATAGAGGATGTATGGCACTCTCTATCAGTAATATCCGAGTCTCTCGAGACATCCACCGAGACCGCGATAAGCATGCTCAGGATAGATCAGGTAGTATCTTCGAGAGGAGACTGAAGATAGAATCCTTCAAGTCGCGTGCCCGCATGCCTGCCCATGGCACAGCCCCGAGCGTTGATCAGCGTCTGGCACAAGGAAGGAGTAGAGGAACTCTCCAAGGCCCTCTATGACATGAATTGGGAGATTCTATCCACAGGAGGAACTGCCCGAAAACTCCGTGCTGCCGGCATCTCAGTCACCGACGTCAGCGAAACTACAGGCCATCCCGAAGTATTCGATGGAAGGGTGAAGACTCTCCACCCTGCAGTTCACGGGGGGATTCTCGCCAGGAGAGATAGAGAAGACGACATGCATACTCTCCAAGAGCTCGGCTATGGGCCGATTGACCTAGTCTGCGTAAACCTCTACCCATTTGCTGAGACGGCCGCCAGAGTGCCTCCCGCTACCGACTCAGAACTAATTGAGATGATTGACATAGGTGGCCCAACCATGGTCCGATCTGCCGCAAAGAACCACAAGGACGTCATCGTACTAACCACCCCCTCACAGTACAATGGAATAATTCAGCAACTTAGATCCGCAGGAGGCGACCCTTCAGCAATTGATTTGCAAACCAGGGCCAATCTTGCGTTGGAGTCGTTCCAAGGAACCGCCGCATACGACTCTGCAGTCTCCAATGAACTGGAGAGAAGACTCAGTAATGCCCAAAACCCTTCGAGGATACACGTTGCCTCGAAAATGGGCGCACCTCTCAGATATGGCGAAAATCCCCACCAACCAGCATCATTCTACCCTGCAGAGGGAGAGCCAGAGGGATTAGCCTCTGCCGTGCAACACGGAGGCAAGCCACTTTCTTACAACAACTATCTCGACCTAGATGGTGCACTGAGGCTCGCCCAGAACCTAATCCACACCTGCTCGGATTACGAGCATGGTTGCGTGGTAATCAAGCACACCAATCCATGTGGTGCCGCGGTCGATACCAGCCAGGCAGAGGCATGGACAAACGCACTGGCTAGCGATCCAGAGAGTGCATTCGGTTGTGTGATAGCATTCACGAAGGAAGTCCAGCCTGAGACCGCCTCTGCGATTGGAGGGCACTTCTTTGAGTGCTTGATAGCACCGGGGTATCACCCAGAGGCACTTGAGATTCTATCCGCGAAGAAAAATCGTAGAATGCTGACTCTGAGAACTATGGGCCCCAGAACAGAAAATCTCTCCCTTCGACAGATCAGTGGTGGCTGGCTAGCACAGGTGCAAGGACCCCCTGCAGTAGAATGGGATAATGCCAAGTGTGTTACTGAGAGACAGATGGAAGAGCAAGAGGTCTCTCTAGCCAGATTTGGATGCGCGATATTGGCCGAGGTCAAATCCAATGCCATCGTCCTCGTTTCAAAGACCTCCTCTGGATTTGCTACAGTTGGAGTGGGCCCGGGCCAGACTAGCAGGGTCGAGGCAGTCAGGATCGCATCCAGGAGAGCGGGCAACAGAGCGAGGGGATCCATGATGGTATCAGATGCCTTCTTTCCGTTCAGGGATGGAATAGACTCAGCCAACGAGATCGGTGTCGCAAGCGTGGTTCAACCAGGTGGCTCAGTTAGAGATCAGGAGTCAATAGATGCGGCTAATGAGCATGGCATCTCAATGCTCTTCACAGGGACCAGACTGTTCCTACATTAGGAAAATCACGGTACTAACATTTCTACTCCGAGATTGATATGAACCTAAACGGACTGGCTAGAGTGGGGACTCCACTGTGAACTATCACAGTCTCCCTGAAATGAGATTGAGCGTCATCAAGGGCCTCTGTTATCGTGTTGACAGGTGAACACGGAACTCCGACAAGACGTTCCTCCAAATCAGATCTTGTGAGCCTCCTAATCGAATCATGCACCATACTCTCAACCAGTTCCCTGTTCTCTATCCTGACGCTATTGTCAATCCACGATTCGGGGGGGTCAAGGGACAGGGCTTCCACCAGCTTCTCCCATTGCCCACTAGTCCCGACACCTATGGCAAACCAACCATCATTGACCTGAAAGACTCTGTACGGGACCAGATTTGGATGCCTACTCCCCATCCTACTTGTCTTCATCCCCACTAGGGCGTTATGTCCCTGGTTAACCAGTGAGGCCATAGCGGTGTCCCATAGCGAGATGTCTATCCTAGCTCCATGCCCGGTTTTCTCTCGTCTAAGTAGGCATGCCAGTATCGAACTAACCGCATTCATACCAGACATCACGTCTATCCAAGCCACCCCTACCTTCGCTGGAGGCCCCCTTTCCTCACCCGTAACTGACATTATGCCACTTCTGGCCTGCATAGTAAGATCGAATGCAGGCTCATCCCTACGGGGGCCAGTCTGCCCGTAACCCGATATGCTACACACAATCAGATCTCTCCTTACAGGTCCGAGTAGCCGGTCGAATGTCCCCGGCCTGAAATTCTCGATTACCACGTCTGACTCCTCGATCAGGGCCCGGACCTTATCTCTCTCCTCCTTGATATTTGCAAATAGTATGTCCTTACCACGGTTGCATGACAGGAAGTAGGACGCAATCTTCTTTCCATCGAATCCTGCTTGAAATGGAGGTCCCCATGTTCTCGAATCATCGCCCCATGGAGCTTCAATCTTGGTAACTTGGGCGCCCATATCTGATAGTGTCTGTGCGGCGTGGGGGCCCGCTAGGATTCTGGATAGATCTAGGACCTTCACTCCCTCTAGTGGCAGTAGCATGGCTCTCCGCCATAGAACTGTCCAATTGAAATTATTCTAAGATTAGATGCATTGAGCGCTGGTCAGTAATCAAATGGGCGTCCAAATTCCCATTGCCCTGGCCACACACCATCCTGACCATCCCTCGAAGACTCCGAGAGAACCGCCTGCCAGCAAACCGGCAGATGCATACCAGAGATATGGGAGCTCAACAATTCCGACGTAGGCCACACCAGCGATACAGAGGCCACCCGCGATGGATGCAACACCTCCGAAGAGACGGAAAGCCTTCCCTTTAGCATCAATGTTGCATTCCATAACCATAACCCAAGGCTTCCACCTGAGGTAATAAAAGCGTGTTTTAACAAAATTATGACTAATCACGGGAAGGCACTCTGAAACCAACGTACAAAACACCAATCATCCCAACCACTAGAGCTGTACCCGCTCCAAACCCGGGATCGGCACCATTCCAGGTTGTTGGGTCACTGATATTACCTGTTCCTCTGGTCGATACTGCCCAAACGAAGTACACAGATAGGGAAGTCATGATTCCAATTACCGAGATGACCCCATACTTAGCATGCTTGGGAATAGTCTTACCAGTGGCATAATACTCAAACATAGCCGGTCCGAAGTAGTCATTTGTAAGGGTCCATCTGAAAAGCTTCTCACTGGATATGGAGAAAAAGTAAGCAGCGGGCACAGCCCAAGATACCGTGGGCCACCCAGGAATCCAAATCCCGATTATGGCGAAAACTACGAAGAGGACCCCCAAAGCGGTGTATAACCTGCTTTTTGATGGACTGCTGGAGACCGAATACCTCTCCACTATCTCATCTACAGTGCCAAGTCTTTCCATACGGCTCGTGTCTGCTAGAGAATGGAGCTTTAAATCAGATGCCAAGTCAATCTTAGGGAGGCGCCTAATGAGTAACCTGAAACACAAGGCCACCATCAGGGTGGTGTGAGCGACGAATATGTACTGTCTCTTATACACATCTGACGCTTGCCGACGAACATAGGCGTGTGGGTGTGGG
>CAXHFM010000101.1:0-4204 GCA_964016345.1 uncultured Candidatus Poseidoniales archaeon
ATACGAGATGCACGTAAGTCTCGTGGGCTCGGATATGTGTATAAGAGACAGAATCGACTCTCAGTAGCGTTTGACTCGCCTAGCCTGTATGGGAATGACCCAAGAGAGAGGCTGGATATCTTTGGAAAGGTTTGCGAATCCGGAGTCAGTATTAGTACGATAGAAGAGATGGATAGGCTTTTTGAAGGGTTTGATTTATGCGCTCCCAATACATCTGTCAGCATGACCATAAATGGAAATTACTGGTGGCACTTGGCCGCATTTTTCAACGTCGCAATAAGGCAGCAGACTAGGAAGTTTGTAGAGGAGAATGGTAGAGAGCCAAAGGAGGGAGAGGCTTCAAAAATAAGAGCTAGAACTCTATCCACAGTACGTGGAACAGTTCAAGCAGATCAGTTGAAGGAGGCAATGGGCCAAAATACCCTAGTATTCAACTTGGACACTGCTCTGAAGATGATGGGAGATGTAGCCGAGTTCTATGTTGATAATGACATTATGAACCACTATTTCGTGAGTATTAGTGGATATCATATTGACGAGGCTGGGGCCAATCCAATTACCCAGTCTGCCCTGACACTGTCTAATGGGCTCACATATGTCGAGCTGTTCAAAGCGAGGGGACTGGATGCTGATAAATTCCTAAGAAACTTCTCTTGGTTCTTCTCGAATGGAATGGATCCAGAGTACGCGGTGATAGGCAGGGTATCAAGACGGATTTGGGCAATCGCCATGCGAGACCTCTACGGAGTAGGAGAGAGAGGCCAGAAATTGAAGTATCACATTCAGAGCAGCGGGAGATCTCTGCACTCACAGGAGTTCACTTGGAATGACTACAGGACTACTTTGCAGGCCCTCTATGCACTGGCTGATAACGCGAATAGCCTACACACTAACAGTAGGGACGAGGCCTTTGGGACGCCTACTGAGGACACAGTGAGGGACGCAGTGGCGATCCAGCTCATACTCGCCAAGGAATACGGATGGCTTCGGAATGAGAACCCACTCCAGGGATCATTTATCGCAGAGTTCCTAACTAACGAGGTCGAGGAGCGTGTCCTCAGGATTTTCGAGGAGATGAATAGCAGAGGAGGTGTTCTTGGAGCGCTAGAGGTCAATTATCAGAGAAATAGGATTCAGGACGAGGGAATGATCTACGAGCATAGGAAGCACACAGGTGAGACTCCGATAATAGGGGTCAATACCTTCACTGATCCGGAGGCCGCGAGTGTGTCCGCAGATGACTTCGACATCGAGGTTACCCGCTCCGATGTAGCTGAGAAGAAGATGGTCATAGCTCGTAATAAGGAATTCAAGACTGAGAATGTCAAAAATGCAGAGCGGGGCATTCAGAAGCTCAAGGAGGCGGCCAGAAGAGGTGAGAATCTATTCGAGGTGATGATGGAGATAGTAGAGCACTGTACAGTCGGTCAAGTCACTCAGGCTCTCTTCGAGAGTGGCGGAAAGTTCCGAAGGAACATGTGACCATGGTTATTGAGTAGATTTGAAGGCTTGGACAGCAAGTAATCCTGCAGAAAGTTGCGGAAGTAGATGTATCCACAAATCTGTAGCCTCAATCGCACCTGAGACAAAAAGCGCACCTGTTACTGCGGGATTGAACGATCCACCAGAAATATCTCCGACCGTTAGCGCCCCAGCTAGAACTACGAAGGCTATAGATGCCCCGAAGTACCCATTTCCCTCGGTTGCCTCACTGGTAGCAACATTGAGGATGACATAGACCAAGGCGAAGGTATAGAGAAATTCTGCACCTATGGCATGTGTAGCATCCATCTGCAATGCAGTGACGCTCGTATCTTCAAACAAAATATTTTCAGATATTATCGCCGCTAACCCCCCTGCAAAGATCTGAGTAGCTATGTAAGGAGAGACTTCGTCCTTGTCGCAGGCCCCTCGTAACCATATTGCAATAGTAACGGCTGGATTGAAGTGGGCACCGGAAATGTGTCCTACTGAGTATATCATGACCATCAGAGTTGAAGCTATTGCGAATGGAGCTAATTGTCCTGCTGAACCGTGTACAGCGGCTGTGCATATCGTGAGGGCTAGGAAAAAGGTCCCAATGAATTCGGCAATCAGTTTTGGGCGTATTATATTGTCGGACATATTATCCCCTCCATGCGACAAGGGAATGAATATTTTCTAGATAATCCGATGAGTTTTTCATATTTTGTCGGTTTCTTTGGTAACGCCAGTATCGAAGTTGTGTTGCTTAGTTCTGGCATCCAGGGCAATAGAAAGTAGATCTATTCGATTGCACTATTCTCCTTATTACTCCATCACATTCTGATTTTGTACACTTTTCTCCCTCTCTTCCATAGACGCCAAAACTATGAGGGAAGTAACCTAGTGCATCATCGCCATCCACACCTCTAAAATCCTGAAGAGTGGAGCCTCCAGAGTCGATTGCCTCCGTAATCACTTCATGAGTGTTGTAAGTTAATCTCTCCACCCTCTTTGAGACGCCAGATCTTCCTGCAACATTCGCGGCGGTTCTTCGAGGAGAAACTCCTGATCTATGGAGTATCTCACAAACGTATATGTTTCCTAGTCCTGCGACGATTCTTTGGTCTAATAAGGCGCTTTTGATTGGAGTCCTCCTCCCTCTCAAATTATTAGCTAGATCCATCGGAGATAATTGGCTGGGGATTGGTTCAGGGCCAAGATGTGAGAGTAGTTTGTATTCATTCTCACCATCAGTTGGGAAGGAGTCCATAATTCCAAATCTCCTATGATCAGAATAAACAGCTTTGCCACCATCATCCAGATGAGCCACGACCCAATCATGAGGTCCTTGGCCTGTGCCGATCTCTGCACCATGTAAGAATCTACCAGGACGAGTCTCTCTACCACCTCCAATTAGCGTCCATCTACCACTCATTCCCAAGTGACTAAGCCAAGTAATACCACTATTAAGTCTAATAAGTAAATATTTTGCTCTGCGATCTACAGAGGTAATCTCCGAATCTTCTATTAGCTGTTTGAAGCCGTCGGGAAACGGGAATCTAAGATCACTTCTCCTAAGCTGGAGATCTATTACCTTCCTACCGATCAGGTGACGAGAGAGCCCCCTCCTTACCGTCTCGACTTCTGGCAACTCGGGCATGAGTTTGCGAAGAGTAGGAGCTCAAAGATAGTATCTGTCGAGCATGTTAGACAAAACTCATATCTAGGACCTATCAGGGCTGTATATGGAAGAAGGGAAATCTGACGAATGGTGGGATGGCTCTGAGGATAATGGGCAGACAGGGGTTCTCACCGGGACTCCAAATCAATCTTTGAGCGGCGAGCAGGGTCAATCTGGGCCTTATGTGCAACCAATGATGATGATGCAGCCTAGCAATGATGAGGCGACCTGGAGCATGGTACTCGGACTTGTTACTTGGTTCTCACATATCTCTTCTCCAATTTTATGTTTCACTGCATGTCTAGCACCATTTTCCACGATCGGAGGAGTCATCCTCGGCCACATGGGAATGAGGAAAGCCTCAGAGATGAACGGACTTAACAAGGGCATGGCTATAGCTGGTCTGATTATGAGTTATCTATCGATTGGACTTTATGGCCTTGCGGTGGCTGGTTTTGGGATTATCGGGACCGCAGGCCTATAGGCACTTGACATGGAAAACGATATGCTGATCCTGAAATTGACCGACGTCAATCCTTTCGATAAAATCTAAAGATGATTGTCTCAAAAGCGCCTCGGCCCTAGCGAACCTACTCTCATCCTCTCCCTCAATGGGCCTCTCACTAGCGGCCTTTAGGCTAAGTAGCCCTGTCCCTCCTTTGGACAAGGTTTTCTCAGCTATGGAAATGAAATTATGGGCCTGGTCTGCTATAGAGAGATCTTGATGGATCCATTGTGCTTTGCCCCTCATAATCGTGGCATAACTATTGATGTCCCTTGCGTCTGTAAGGACTGGGATTAGTCCCTCTCTCTGTTCAGCTAGAGTTTGGAGGTCCCTCATCATCCTGGGAGATATTTCAACTGCAACCAGCTGCCCGTTGTGGTGGTTTTCTGCCCCACAAACATGGTCGTGAATGTGACTGACAGTGGTTCCTGAGGAAGCACCTAGGTATAGGCAGACTGATCCGGGCTCTGGAAGGATTTGAGAGGGGTCTCCATTTGTAGTCAATAGAGCCTGTCTCTTATACACATCTGACGCTGCCGACGAACATAGGCGTG
>CAXHFM010000102.1:0-4173 GCA_964016345.1 uncultured Candidatus Poseidoniales archaeon
GCAACGGAAATTCTGATCGGCTCCAGTCCGGCTTCTGCGAGTGTCATAGCAACTCTCTGGATACATGACACCCCATTCACCTCGATGAGGCACTTATCAGTGCCCATCCTAGATGACCTCCCTCCAGCCAGTATAACTGAACGCAAGACCTCACCTCAGTTCATCCAACCTGCCTAAGGCATATTGGATCTCATCCATCAGATCCAAGGCCCTGCTCATGAAGATAGCCCTCTCTTTCCTCCCTTCCGACTCCTCTAACCAGACCATGAGCTGTCTTATGTCTCTAGAGTCTCTCATGATGGTCCACTCCAATACGCTTTCTGCTATCGGATCTTCCGAGGGCAACAGTCGTCCGGACATAGTCACCTGTGGAGGCACTCACACATATCCGCTTCGTATATCAGGCTCAAAAACAATGACTTTCATGACCTATCTAAGACGTTTCGCAATGAAAATCCATCAGGAGCGTTCATGAAGGTAGAGTCCCTCGCGACAACCAAGCTTAGGCCTACTCGAGGGTGTCAATCACCCATCACTGCCGATTTTCGGCTACTGGAACGAGGCCCCGAAAGTGGGCCTGATAGCGAAAGGAGAAATGAAAATATGTCACAAGAAGGAAAGTATGTCATACACGCTTCCATCCGTACGGATGGAAACGTCCAGAGAAAGGATGTGGTTGGAGCAATTTTCGGTCAGACCGAAGGTCTGCTCGGAGAGGCGCTTCAACTTAGAAAGCTACAGAGAACAGGTCGAATAGGACATGTAGACGTGGTTCTTCATCAGAACAAGGGCAAGGTGCAAGGAGAGATTCTTGTATCCTCGTCCCTAGATCAGGTCAGCACGGCAGTAATTGGAGCCGCTCTGGAAACAATAGATAGGATTGGCCCGTGCAAGGCCGTTATCAAAGTCAAGTTGATCGAGAACCAACAGTCTTCCAAGAGAGATCACGTCATCGAGAGAGGAAAGCAACTTCTGCTGAAGATGGTAAACTCTGGTGTAGACGACTCGAAGAATATCCTCGAAGAGGTTAGAGCAGTTCTGACATTGGACAAGGAGACGGAGTACCATGGGATGACCGCTGGTCCAAATGTCACTGAGTCAGAAGCAATCATAATTGTCGAAGGCAGGAATGATGTTAGGAACCTACTCAAGTTTGGAATTAAGAATGCGATTGCTACAATGGGCTCAGGAATTAAGCCCGAACTGGTCGAGCTTGCCAAGAGCAAGAAGGGAGTCACTGCATTCATAGACGGAGACCGAGGTGGAAAACTCCTCCTGATGGAAATAAATGGTCAGCTGGGCAAGTCCTTGACTCATGTTGCCATAGCTCCCCAGAGTAGAGAAGTAGAGCATCTCGAAGGTAAGGTAGTCACGAAGTACCTGCAACAGAAGGAAGTGGCGAGTAAGGCAGTACCTAGGATCCAATCGGAGCTGAATAAGGACGACGACAAATCTGTCGGTAGAGGCAACGAATCATTGGTAGCTCCAGACCATGTAAAGAAATGGGCTTCTCACCTAGAGGGCCTCAAGAAGAACAATGCTATTATCATCCTAGAGGATGGTTCTGGAACCGATCCAATAGGTGCCAGGGCTCTCGCATCCGCCATGGCGGAGGCCGAGGGAGCTACAGGACTCGTCTTCTCTGGCAAGGTCAACGACAGAATCTTCGAACTGGCCTCTGGAGCAGGTATTGAGAATGTCCTCGGCACATCCGTGGGTGGCGTAACCCGAAAGGGCAACGTACAAGCATACTCTTCGGAAGACCTCTGACTGATTGTGTCTGGCGGGACGTAGTCCCGTTTGGAACCCGCTTCTAAGCAAGCCCATCAGCAGAAGGCATCAAAAGTCCGATAGGTCCGCTCTAACTAATGGATCAGACCACGGCCGGCATTCTGGCCCTTTACGCCATCCTAGGAGTCACGGTCCTCGCTCTCTGGCTCAGACACAGGTCAGTCCTTAGACAGAGGGACAGAATGATGTACAGAATGGGCGATCTTCAGTCCGACTTATCCGACACTACCCAGAGGCTAGATCTACTTTCAAGAGGAGTGGATACAATCTTGGGGGAGACACCCGAAGTTCGTAACCTGCTTGGAGTCCATCGTAAGTTAGAGAGCGCCGAGAATCTACTATTCGATCAGGGCATAGCAGTCAGTTCAAGCGAGTCATGTGCGATAGCTTCCCACGCCGCAAAGGCAATCATCGAGAAGCTCAGCAAAGAACCCGGCGAGAAGACCACAATACTGCCCGGACTCCTTCCGCTCGTTGTTAGACTTGATGCTATTCTCACCGAGGCAGAGATGAGAGCTGAGGACCTAGAGCTCAACGGAGGAGAACACAGAATCCTCGGTGAGTTATTCCATGCATCTGAAAGGACTTCAAGGGCCGCAGATTGTTATAGAATGGCAAATCAGATGGACCCAGAGGACTCTGCTTCTCTGAGATCTCTAGCCAGAATTCAGAGAGAATCAGGAGACTTGGAAACCCTTGATAGAACCCTGGAGAGACTATTGGCAACATCCCCCGACGATTTAGAGGCCCTCGCAGAACAAGCCGCAATCCTAGTCGGTTCTGATGATGAGAGATATGATAGAAATAAGACCAGGCTAATTGCTCTGGGTGAACCTCTAGAGGAGACTGAGTCCTCGGCCAAGCTATCTGAAATTGCTCTAAGAGCGAAAGACTCCAGGATTTCTGGTGATCAATCCACTCTAGATTCTAAGGACTCCCCGTTATTGGTAGAAAGAGCTGCCAAGCTAATCGGATTGGGAGAGGCGGGGGCAGCTCTTGAGACGATCAAGAAAGCAATCGAGATGGATGAAGACAACGGGCCCGCTTGGCTTCTGCATGCACGCATACTGGCGGCAGGAGAGGGCAACTCAAAGGAAGCCATCCGGAGTATCAGAAGAGCAGTTGCTCTTGGGGAATACGGAGTGATAATGGAATCCGAGGTCCTAGAGAATGAAAAGAGACTAGACGCCGCACGGGCAGTTTTGGAGGAGCATCTTGAAACGTCCCCGGAAGATGCCAAAGCAAGAGCTAGACTTAGCCTAGTCCTGATGAAGGCCGGATCCATAGATTGGGCAAAAGAGACGCTCAACGAAGCTCCTCCTATCTGTTGGGAGAGCTCCCACATGCATGTCATGGAGGGAAGACTGCATCTGCATGATACGGAGCAGTATAGGGACGAGTATGGATACCATGACCCCATACTCCTGATTGATGCGTTGATCTCATTCGATGCTGCAATAGATCACGACAGGGAAAATGGTCTCGCGTGGCTGGGTAGGTCCAGGGCCCTGAGATTCCAAGGATCACATAATGAGGCCGAAGTCGCACTGGTCAGAGCCAGGAGATTAATCCCTGATCATACATCGATTCCTGTGGAAGAGGCACATTTATGCATAGAAATTGGTAAACTCGACCAGGCTAATACCCATATTGCCGAAGCCGCCACACATCTCCATGACCACCCAATAGTGCCTTTTGTCAGAGGCTTGATAGCGGCCAAGCAGGGAAGAATGACTGAGGCACAGACACTTTTCACGAAGGTTCTAGCTATAGATCCAGATCATGTTAGAGCAAGACTGAACAGATGCTCGGCTTCCTTACTAAAGGGAGACTTAGACTTGGCACTAGACGACTCCGACCACTTGATTTCAATCTCGCCGGCCCTTCTTATTGCCAGACAGAGAAGAGCGGAGGTTCTCATGAACCTAGCCGACTGGTCAGAGGCCGAGTCAGAACTCAGGAGGATTCTTGACAGAAGAGACGAGCATGTCATGGCCCTAGTTCATCTAGGTACATGTTTAATCGCGATGGACAAGGCGGAGCAGGCAGAGAGACCACTTAACTCAGCTTTACGGATAGACTCCTCGAATTCAGACGCATGGTATCAAAGAGGACTCTTGTATCTGGATTTCGGCAGAGGGCAAGAAGCCCTCTCTGACTTTGAGAGCGCCTCTAGGAACGATCCAAAGCACATTGACGCGAGACTGATGATAGCAGCAATTTTCCATGAGAGGGGAGACACAAAGAATGCGTCAAATGCTTGGAGAAGGGTTTTAGATATTGATCCACAACATAAACTAGCTAGAAGGAGGCTAGAAGAGTGCAAAGGAAGAACCACTGTCTCTTATACACATCTCCGAGCCCACGAGACTTACGTGCATC
>CAXHFM010000103.1:0-4131 GCA_964016345.1 uncultured Candidatus Poseidoniales archaeon
GATGCACGTAAGTCTCGTGGGCTCGGAGATGTGTATAAGAGACAGCCTCATTAACGGCATGGCCCAAGCTAAGTCTCATTATCCAGAGTTTGACTCCGAGAACTACAAGGTAGGGGTCTTGCAAGCTCTATCAATAGCCTCTGGAAGATCCAGTATGGCAGAAGCTTCTCCCGTCAACGCTCCCATAGTCAATGAAACTCCTGAGGCCCGAGAACAGCCTATAGCTGAATCTCCAATAGAACCAGCAGGCGATATTTCTTCTATGATAATCAGTGCAATAAAGTCAGCAGATGGAGGAGAGGGAGCTGAGTATGACTCGATTATACTATCATGCGTTCAATCTGGATTCTCAAGAGAAGAAGCAGAGGACGCACTTGAGGGCATGAGGGATGTAGATGGAACGATAATTGAGCCAAGATTCGGATTTTTCCAAATCCTCTAGTTCTTGCTCTCCCGAAGAATAGAGTCCACGACCGCCAGTTTCTCGCTGATCCTATTCTTCGAGCCCTCGGAGGAAACTTGTTCCCTAAGGAATGAATTCCCATTCACCTTACTAAACTCTCCTAATTTGGCTCCCTTTATCTCTGCAATATCAGTTGCTACACGTATTATTCTAGATCTAACTATCTCTTCGTTTACAGGCCACCCTCTTCGCCTAGACAGCCTTACTAAAAGCTCCTTTTGAGATTCCCCCCATGCTCCTCCGCTACCTCTGAGAATCGTGCCAATAATCCTGTCAAGGTCCTCCACGAATGTAGAAACAATTCTGAGATCTTCTTGTATCACGGGCTCTAAGGTGTCCAAACCGAGAACAAGTGAATCGTACGCATCCTCAATTACTGCAATAGGAGAATCAGAATGAAAATCCGCATTAACAGGCTCAAACGCCTCCTCATTTTTGACTAGAGCTTCGTTTTCAACGGACCTTAAAGAGAAACCGATCCCATTTCTTTTCAGACTCTTCTTAATCCTGCCCCATCCATTCAGCTGATTAGTCAATACCCCAGCCACCCTTCCCATCAGAACAGTTCTATTTCCAGTAAGGGGGGCTTCCAACCTAACACATAGCTCATGCAACTCATCTCTATCCATCTCTGCAAGTCTTTCGATGGTCATCCTTCTGGAGTCGAAGTTTAGATGTAGCCAGAGTCGTTGCCTCCTTTCTCTTTGAGATCCAGAAGACTTAATCCCGAATACCTTGAGAACTCCTCCTAACTCATTGTGACTCATCATTTGAATCCCATCCCAAGAGAGATCAAGGTCAGCTACCACCAGATTCCGTATCAACCTAGCTCTGAGTACCTCTACCGAGCCCCCCTTCGATATATTCTGCGACTCGGCCAATTCACGCAACTCAACAAGCCTGCCCCGGTAAAGGGAATCCAATGATGACGCATCGTAATTCAATTGTCCACCATCTTCCCGGCTACCGACAATGGTCATATCCATTGCGTGCCGGATCCGACAGAAACACCTGTTTTGAAAGGCATATTTTGTTGCCACTATTCATCCAGAGAGATGAATGGGGGACTCTCTGGGTCTGTATGGAAGTCCTTGGGCACATCCCTAGAAACTTCCTTGATCATAGTCTCCCAGTCCCTCAAGGTAGCAATTGTGGCTCTCTCGTGATCGGAATGCCTGATGACTCTGTGTAGGCCAATTGTTCTAGCCCCATCCTTAGATACAAACTCTAATCTTATTTCAACATGAACTTCTTCCTCTATTACTTCGCCATCAGGGTCTAGGCATACCTGCTCAAGAGTAAGGTCACGAGTGGCCTCCGCCTGCTTAATCAGAGACCTAACTTGGCGATGTCTAACCAGTACTCCCATTTTCTCGAGCATTTCTGGTGCCAATGACCCAACTAATGAATTCTGAACCCACCAACAGGTCTCACCCTCTCTCTCCGAAACCTCCTTGGAGATACTAGTTGGAAACCGATTCCTCGCCAATAATACGATGAGATCAGAGTAAGCAGGTGGGAGAAAGTCTGGGTCTCCCTCGTTTAGGCCGTCCGGAAGTAGTGAGTGTCTCCTACTTACCAGATTGGCACCATCGTAAATCCCCCTTGGAATTACAAATCCATCTATCTCTCCCGCATCTCTCAGCTCTTCCATCCATTTCGCTTTCAAGATAGGATCAGATGGGGGTTTTTCAATATCCACGATTGAAGCATATGCGTCTGGGTCAAGGACTCTCAGCCCACCCCTAGATCTCCTCAGTTGCCTCCTGTTCAGTTTTTTATCACAAAGTAATATTGCAGATTTTGGCTGGTATTGAATTTTGTTATCCGAAACCAATACAGGATATGGCCTTACGGGAGTTCTAGCACCGACTACCTTGCAACCCGATTGTAGCAAATTCATAATATTGCCGTGCACTAGCTCGGCAGGCAGAGCCAGAATATCGACATCTCCGGATTCAAGTAGCCCGAGTCCGTTGGTCAGACAATCTGTAGACACACTCTTGATATCCAGTCCAGATGAGTGCCCAGATTCGATGAATGAGCCTACCCTTGTTCCTACTGGACAGCTTGGAGAGTCTATTGTCGCTATAGTAAGCCGTTCATCCATCGCATCCACCTCAAGGGAAGGAGCACCCACTGTGCCCGACCAAGCGCACGCACACTTGTTGATATATGCGACCCTATTCCCTATACTGATAGTCATGGTATCGAAGCTGTCACTAAAGCGCGGTATCCAGAGGCGCCTGAACGTGTTCGAAGAAGAGCTAGAGTCTCTCGTTCAAGACGCCATCTCTTCCAAAGGGGCTCCAGCAATGGACCTAGCCAGGGACGTTCTATTAGCCGGAGGCAAAAGACTCAGGCCCCTATTAGCTATCCTCACATACGAAGCAACAGGGGGAAGAGATATTCATGAAGTAATGGACCTTGCACTCTCATCAGAGCTCATTCATACCGCGACGCTCATTCATGATGACATATATGATCAGGCCCGATTCAGAAGAGGAAGGCCTACAATACACTCATCACACGGGCTAGCTCATGCAATCATTGCTGGCGACTATCTCTTCGCATTGGGATTCTCGAAAGGAGGCCGATATGATTTGGATATAGTGGACATGATTGCCAGCTCGTGCACAAACATTGCCAGAGGAGAGCTTCAACAATTCAACCACATAGGCGATCTCACAACTACTCCCGAAGACTATTATTCCATAATCGATGGTAAGACAGTGGGGCCATTTGCCACAGGCACGGCGTCGGCGGCATTAGTTGCTGGGGCATCGGAGGAGGTTTCGGAGATGATGTACGAATTTGGTACCGAATTCGGTAGGGCATTCCAACTAGTCGATGATTTACTAGATTTGACCGGGGACCCAGAAATGGGTAAGCCTAGAGGTACAGATGTCCATGAGGGTAAGATGACTCTTCCACTAATTCACGGCCTGACAATACTTCACGGCTCGGAGAGAGAGCATTTGGCAGATGTCCTAAACAACTTTAGTGATGATAGATGGAATGAACTAACCTCACTATTGGAACTTTCTGGGTCCTTCTCTTACACTAGGCAACTGATCCAGAATCACGTCGATCGTGCCTTGGAAATTCTTTCAAAACTCCCTCCATCAGATGCTAAGGATTTAATGCTAGAGGTGGCCTTAATATCTAGAAACAGGAGAATTTAATCCGAGGCCATCATGAGTGAAGAATCTGGAATCTGGGATGCCATAGTAATCGGGGGTGGGCCAGCAGGCTCAACAACAGCTCGATATATCGCCGAGGGAGGAAAGAGAGTCCTAGTTCTGGATAGAAGAGATTCTATTGGGTCTCCACTTCAATGTGGAGAGTTAGTGCCTACCAATGATGAGATGAGGAGATTGTGCCCCGACGTTCCAGATATTGATGATCTCTTGCAGACTCCAGAGGAAGCAATATCCAGAAGAACGACAGAAATGCACATAGTTCCACCCTCTGGCAGGCCACTGAGATATCCATTCGAAGGAATGATGCTGAACAGGGTCCTTCATGATGAATGGCTGGTCGATCTTGCTCGTTCCAAGGGCGCTGAATATCTCACTGGAGCGAGGGTGGAATCTGTGAAAGGGGAAACTGTAACACTTAGAGCTGTCTCTTATACACATCTCCGAGCCCACGAGACTTACGTGCAT
>CAXHFM010000104.1:0-4113 GCA_964016345.1 uncultured Candidatus Poseidoniales archaeon
TTGGTCTTGTTCTGCATCCTCCCAGCAGTGTCGATGATGACTATGTCGTCTCCCTTGGCCTTGGCTGAGTCCACTGCATCCCTGGCCACAGCAGCCGAGTCCCCTCCCCTCTGGCTAGTGATGCATCTGACCCCGATTCTCTCGGCGTGTGCGGCCAGCTGATCAATCGCTCCAGCTCTGAAAGTATCTGCTGCCGCCATGACCACCGAGTATCCCTCCTCGTTGAGGCGATATGCCATCTTAGCAGAGGTAGTGGTCTTTCCAGTTCCATTCACACCAACGACCATGATGATGACTGGGGAATCCTCGGTAAGGAGTGCTCTGACTGTCTTGTCGAAGTCCCAGTAGCCGGCTTCTAGAAGTCTTCTCAGCGAGGCCCTTAGCGCCTTCTCCAATAGCACAGGTAGTGATGTCCGTGTGTTTACTCTGGTGCCGATAATTCTCGTTCTCAGGGCATTGACTAGGTCCTCCGTCGCTGCGTGGCCCATGTCGACTGAGAGAAGATCCGTCTCTAGTTCATCTAAAATTCCATCCAGTACCTCGCCCCCTCGGATTATCATCCCTCCCTTGCTGACCTCGGAATCCGACAGGTCCACATCGAAAGTGGCTGGTTCGGATGCTACTAGTCTGAAGCCAGTGGTTGTCTTCATGGGGTCGATAGGGCTCTCATCCTTCTTGGAGCTGGCCTTCATCGCTGCCTGCTCTCTCATCGCCAACTTCCTTGACTTCCTGTCGGATGTCTTTGCAAAGGGATCCGCCTCGGGCTCATCGTCATCCCACTCGTCATCCTTTGGTAGTGTTGACTGTAGATTCTGCCGATTTATTGGAGCTTTTACTTCTTTCTTAGCCATCTCTAGCTTTTCTGATATTGCTTCTTGGGCTTCCTTGGATTCTGGATCGGCCAGTAATCCTTCATCAGGAGGGGTCTCCTTGACCTTCCTCCTGAATCTATCAAAGAGTCCCATCGTATCACCTAGTCATCGAGCGTGAGCTCAGTTCCCCTTCTCCTTCGGGATTTCCTCTTAGGTTCGTCATGGGCTGGGCTGTCCACGGGCGCTTCGGGCTCATCACCTGATTCGATAGCTGTCATCTTCTCGTTGAATTCGCCGGCCAGTGCCATGGTGCTCTCCTCGAGCTGGTCAAACTCCGTCTTCATCCTCTCAGTGAGGTCAGTGAGCTCGTTGTTTCTGGTGGAGAGTATCTCAGCAGCCTCGGCTCTCGTCCTCTCAGCTTGTATCCCGCTACCGATGTCAACCACTGCCCCATAGTCAGAGGGGATGTCTGCGATTATCTGGACTCCGGCGCCTAGGGGCACCATTGCCCCCTTCGTTCCGGTATCAGGGATGCTCTCCAGGGCCTTCAGTGCGTTGACCTGTTCCATC
Organism: uncultured Candidatus Poseidoniales archaeon; assembly: GCA_964016345.1. Taxonomy (GTDB): domain Archaea; phylum Thermoplasmatota; class Poseidoniia; order Poseidoniales; family Thalassarchaeaceae; genus MGIIb-O5. The sequence continues at coordinate 1,383 of CAXHFM010000104.1, forward strand.
CTAACCGCCTCGAGGCGTCTCAGTTGCGCTTCTAGAGCCTCCATTCGCTCTCTGTTGGCCTCTACGAGCCTTGCTATCCTCTGGAGCTCCTCCTTGGGGTCAGTCACGGAGTGGCGAGCCTGTAGTCACGAATGAATCCGTCGTCTGCGATGCTTTTCGCGAAAGTGTTAGATAGTCCTCTCAGGTCTTAAGAAAATCATGAAGATTCTAAGATTCGAACATACGCGATATAGTGGGCTCGGTGTGATTGATGGAGAAGATGTTGTTGCCTTCAGCGGTGCCAATGAAGATTTCCCGATTAATCTGGATGGCCTGATTGAACAGTGGGGGGAAATGGAATATAAAATCAAGGCGCTAATCGAGGATGGGGGGGCCAGAGTCCCTCTCTCGGAAGTCAAACTACTGGCCCCTGTAAAGAAGCCAGGCAAGTTCCTAGCAATAGGAATGAACTACAAGAAGCATCGGGCAGAGTCCATCGATGCTGGAATAACGCCTCCTAGGAACCAGATGTGGTTCAGCAAGCAGATCTCAAGCATCAACGACCCCAATGGAGAGATTATCAAACCGGATTCCACTATGATGTTGGACTACGAGGTGGAGCTCGGATTTGTAATAGGTAAGGAATGCTATCAGGTCAGTGCAGAGGATGCTAAGGACCACATTTTCGGTTACACTGTGTGTAACGATGTTAGCATGAGGGACTGGCAACTCCACAACATGCCTGAGAGGGTCGAGCTGATGATAGGCAAATCCCACGACACACATGGCCCGGTCGGCCCATGGATAGTAACATCAGATGAGATTACCGATCCGCACAAGCTCGATCTGAAGTGCTACGTCAATGGAGAGCTCAGGCAATCGAGTAACACCGATGATATGATTTGGAATTGCTATGAACAAATAGAATATCTATCCAGTGCGATGACGCTCTACCCAGGCGACCTGATTATCACTGGGACGCCCCCAGGTTCTGGGTTCAGTCCACGCGGAGCGTCCGGGCTAGCTGACAAGGGAAGGAAGGGGAATGTCTACCTGGAACGTGGGGACGTTGTGAAGTGTGAAATACAGTCGATTGGGAGTATAGAGAACAATGTTGCATAGGTGGGAGTAAAGTGAAAGGGAATATGAGCCCAATTGGGCTCACGACCAACGTACTGATTGCTCATGCAGAGGAGTTTCACGGGGGCACCGAGATTGTCGGGGTCGATGTCAAGGGAGAACGCAGGCGGACAAGCTGGGGAGAGGTTGGGTCGAGGAGTAGAAGGCTTTCCAGTGCCCTAGTCAAGATTGGCCTTGGGAAAGGAGACAGGGTGGGTACGATAGCTCCCAATACTTGCGACCACCTGGAGCTATTGTATGCGATCTCGGGTTTTGGAGGGGTTGCTCACACGATAAATCCCAGGCTTTTCCCAGATGAGGTAGTGTATATCATCAATCACGCTGGCGACAAGGCACTGTTCGTGGACCCCGCTTACGTTGGGATACTGATCGGCCACAGGCACCTGTTCGAGACTGTCGAGAACATATACATCACAGGCCCAAAACAGAACGAGATTGCGGCGAGGATGAACGGCTTCAAGTTCCTGGTAGACTTGTTCGAGACGGGTGATCCCAATTACGAATGGCCGGATCTTGATGAAGATGACGCGGCCGTGGTGTGCTACACTTCCGGTACCACAGGGGACCCAAAGGGGGTCCTCTACTCACACAAATCAATAGTCGTACACGCTAGCGTAGTCAGTCTTCCAGATAGCTTCTGCCTCAGTGCTACTGACACTGTGATGCCTGTCGTACCGATGTTCCACGTAAATGCCTGGGGCGTTCCGTACGCGTCTGCAATGGTTGGATGCAGGCTTGTACTGCCTGGTCCTAATCTAGACGGCCAGAGCCTCATTGAGCTCATGGACCAAGAGCGGGTCACCATGGCGCTCGCGATTCCTACAATCTGGGAGGAGGTCCTAGAAATTCTAAGAGATACAAGTGCGTCTCTGGATTCCGTAGAACGAATCCTGTCTGGAGGGACAGCGGTCCCGAGCTGGATGATAAACGAGTTCGATCAATCACATGGCGTTAGGTTGATTCATGGTTGGGGGATGACCGAGACAAGCCCTCTCGGGTCTGTCAATTCCCCACTTGGGAAGCATTCGGCACTTGTTGGAGAGTCAAAATTGGAACAGATGAGCAGTGCTGGCAGGCCCCACTGGGCGATGAGTCTGAAAATTGTCGATGAAGAGGGCAACCGGCTACCGAATGACGGGGTCTCCGAGGGGAGCCTGTATGTCAAGGGGGCAACGGTGGTGGAGAGGTACATGTCACATGAGGCGTCAGCCACAGATGACGATGGGTGGTTCAACACGGGGGATGTCGGGACGATAGACGAGGATGGGTTCCTAACGCTAACGGACCGTTCCAAGGACCTGATTAAGTCAGGGGGCGAGTGGATCAGCTCGATTCTACTTGAGGAAATCATCAGACGACACCCTCTTATCCATGACGCGGCGGTAATCGGGGTGAATCACAAAAAGTGGACAGAGCGTCCGATAATTATAGCCCAAGCCGTGGAAGATGAGAGCCCCACTGAGATTGAGATTCTATCCTTCTTCGTGGACAAGGTTGCCAAGTGGCAGATACCAGACGCGGTTATAATGGTCGATGAGCTACCGCTCGGATCGACAGGTAAACCGATAAAGAGGGTCCTCCGTGAGGAGTACATCGACTACCTATTGGAGGG
>CAXHFM010000105.1:0-4084 GCA_964016345.1 uncultured Candidatus Poseidoniales archaeon
ATGCACGTAAGTCTCGTGGGCTCGGAGATGTGTATAAGAGACAGATCTAGGAAAGACGGTCCAAGTAGTTCCACACATTACTGACGAGATTCAAGATTGGATAGAGACAGTTTCGCATGTGCCTGCAGATGGAACTTCGAACACTCCGGATGCTTGTGTTATTGAGCTTGGGGGCACCGTTGGAGACATAGAGAGCGCTCCTTTCATAGAGGCACTTAGACAGTTTCAATTCAGGGCTGGTAAGGGTAACGTTTGCTTCGTTCATGTTAGCCTAGTTCCAGTAATGGGCCCTGTTGGTGAGCAGAAGACCAAGCCTACACAACATACGGTCAAGGAGTTACGTGGACTAGGAATAATTCCTGACATACTAGTCTGTAGATCTGAGAATCCCCTAGACTCTGAGACAAAATCAAAATTAGCTGCATTCTGCCATGTTGGGGAAGATGCTGTGGTCTCCGCACATGATGTTTCCAATCTGTATCAGATTCCCATTTCATTAAATAATCAATCTGTTCTTGCAATGGTGTCCAATAATCTAGGATTCAGTGTTCCAGAAAGTCTTCCGATGCTCGATGATTGGAAGGCAATGGCTGACAAGTTCGATATGCTCGAAAATGAAGTTAGGATAGCAATGGTGGGCAAGTATACTGGACTCTCGGACTCTTATCTTTCAGTCATTAAGGCACTCCAGCACAGCGCCTTGGCCGTGAACAGGAAGCTTGTAATCGACTGGATAGAGTCCACAAACTTAGATCCCATCGAAAAAACCGGGGCGCATGACGATGCGTGGGAAACTCTGAAGGCGGCCGATGGGATCCTGGTTCCTGGCGGATTTGGAAATAGAGGAGTGGAAGGAAAGATTGCCGCGGCCAACTACGCTAGAGTCAACAATGTGCCCTATCTTGGAGTCTGCCTTGGGCTTCAAATTGCTACGATAGAATTCTGTCGAAACGTACTGGGCCTCCAAGGAGCCAATTCGGCTGAGTTTGACGAGGGTGCCCCTGTCCATTCAATTGTCTTCATGCCAGAAATATCCAAGACCCACATGGGAGGGACTATGAGACTAGGGACAAAACCAACTCCATTCTTAGTGGATGACTGTAAAGTTCGAAGATTGTATGGAGGCGCGAGCCATGTAGATGAGCGCCACAGGCATCGATATGAGGTAAATCCTGATCTTATAGAAAGTATCGAGTCCGCTGGGATGGTTTATGTTGGAAAGGACGAGACTGGGAAAAGATGCGAGATAATGGAGCTTCAAGGGCATCCATACTATGTCGGGACACAGTACCATCCGGAGTTCAAATCCAGGCCCGGAAAACCCAGTCCACCTTTTCTTGGACTGCTAAAAGCCTCCTGTGGACAAGAAATATAAAACTGAAATCTTCCTGTTCTCTAGGCGAAGACTAGCAACAACTGTCGTCTACACTGTCCTGAGCACAAAAGCAAGTCTTTGCAGGCATGATGTCTGCGCGAGAGCTTCTCTCATTGAATAGGGAGGTGACCTCAGCAAGCTCCTCAGGTGCATCTCCCCTCTCTTCGAGACAGAGTTTAAGGCCCAATAATCCCCACATATTATCCTTCCAAAGTTTGATATCTTCGCGGTAAACAGCTTCGGCTTCCTCTACTTCTCCTTGTTCCAGGAGTAATGCCCCAAGAATATGACGAACCGGTTGCATTTGTCCCCATGGCTCGTTATAGGCTAAGTTAAGTGATAGATCAACACCTCTGCGCAGATGATCGAATGCTACGGAGAAGTCGTAATCCTCCCCTCTAGCCTTGGATTGAAATTGTCTCCTATATTCTATCTCACCAGCAAGTACGGCATCATTCACTAAGAGAATACATGGGCCCTCACTTGCATCTTGGTACATTAGATTGTTATGAAGAACTCTGCCCGTAAGCGCTGGATTATCCAGGGCTTCCTTGAATAGCACCTGCTCTGCCTCAGCCTCTGTAACCATGCCTTTGGAGGCATAGGCCACCCCTCTGGCATAATGCTGGGTAGCTATTGCCGCAGGGAAAACTTCCCTATCTGTGTGGAGGGGCTCATTGAGTATCTCATCCCACTTCCCAAACCTGATCATAACATGCCAAGGCATTGTCACATACGATTCCAAGAATATTGCTCCCATCGGGATTATTCCTGCAAGCATAAACTGCACACCAGACTCAGAGTCCCCAGCTGGAAGTGTACTGACTGCTTTGCGCGCATACTTCAGTGCTGTTTCATATTGCCCATCGAACATTGCACACCAGACTACAAAGTGATGATTATGCATTCTATAAAATTTGTAGAATTGGGATTCATTGCCGGTTATCTCTACATACTTATCATCTGCTTCTACAGCTGCGATATTACAATCTATAGCTTCCTTCCACTGGCCGACCCACGCATCGATATGAGATGGCATGTGGACTAGGTGGCCAAGACCTGGCATTAATGTCCTGAGTACATCCGCCGCGGGAAGTGCCTTCTCAGGGAATGGTGAAAGTTCCAGTGCGTGACAGTACAGGTGACAAAGTGCAGGATGTACCTTGGCTTCCTCACTAGTCTCGAAGGCGTCTTCCAATATTTTCACCAGTAGAAGGGTATTTTCATCTGCAGGGGTAATTTCGCCACTCTTGGTATCTTTGTTCCACAGTTGCCAAGCCTTCAGATTCATAAGTGCCTCAACATAGATCGCAGTTACATCTAGGTTCCCACTATATTTCTCGTATAGGGGAGCCATTGCTTCAGCAAATGCGATATTTAGCTCGGGGCTATTTCCCATGTTGAGCACGGACGGGTCCGCGGCATCTCTTGCTTCCTCTGAATGCCTTTCTGCCAAGGCATCGATAAGGTCTTGTTCCATCTCTGAGCACCCTTCTTTGAGAGAGATGGCCATCTGAATGGGGTCATACCCTGAACCAAGGCCTGGAGTCCAGTTATAGTTCGATGATACGCAATATGCAATTCCCCACCATGCCATAGCACAGTCCGGATCTAATTCAGCACATTTTGAGAAGCAAGCGATAGCTTCCTCATGGTTATAATTTAGCATGTGCCCATATGCAAGTATGAACATTTTTCTTGCTTCGTCGTTTGAGCAGGTTACTTCCATTGCGAAAGAATAATTTTCAGTATTTCCAAAATCATAGTCTACGGGCGCCAAGTTCATAGCCGGCGGAAGGAGTGTCTATGTATAATTCAAACTGAACAAATATTGTTTTTTGCACATTTTTTTATTTTTTAATGAGGATATATCTTAATTTAGTCTACTGAAACCTTGAGAACTCTGGTTGTCCTATATCCTTGCAATACCTTGAGGTACTTCTTGTCAGAGAATCTTTTATCCATCTCAGGATCGCCAGTCTCAATCCTGAGACTACGCAAGGTGACCATCTTTGCAGGAGTTACAATTCCTAGGACCCTGTCCTCCCCTATTATCCTAAGAACATCAGGAGAGAGCTGGAGATTTCCCCTTCCGATAAGGAAGCCTTGTCCACCCATTGGAGATAGGAGAAGTATAACATCACCCTGATGCTCTTGCAGTGCAGACAATATATCATTTTCATTTAGATCCGAACCAATAATATTGGCTCCCAAAGTAATGTCAATACCCAGGGTATTCAACTCAAATCCAAGTATGCCGCCAATTGTTCTGAGGGTCCCTCCTGAGCCCCATATAATCATCATTTGGTCATCAATTAATGTCTCCCTGATATGATCTGCAAGTCCCTGAATAATTTCTTCTTCTCCAGAGGCTTCTACTCTCATCTTAGAACCCTGCATCCATCGAGGACTTGCCGGGGTATTTGCCTCGGCGTAGAGTCTGACAACCCACTTCCCTTCTCTGTAAAGTTCCTCATCTAGATCGAGGACCTCTGTGGAAGACAATAGAAGATCCCCCTTCAGCCATGCACTGAGGACCTCGGCGGCTGCCTTTGGAGAGGATGCGAAACAACCTGAATGCATCTTAACTCCTGTTGGAACACCGATGATTGGTAATTCAGGCCTGCCGTACTCCGATAGAGCCGCCACCACATCCCCTGTCTCTTGTACACATCTGACGCTGCCGACGAACATAGGCGTGGGGGGGGG
>CAXHFM010000106.1:0-4001 GCA_964016345.1 uncultured Candidatus Poseidoniales archaeon
CACGCCTATGTTCGTCGGCAGCGTCAGATGTGTATAAGAGACAGACTTTCAGCTGCCGCTTGCGAATGTATCTTGTCCGCTGAAGCTAGTCAGGAATTTGTAGACAGCTCCACGTTACAGCTCTGGCTGGAAGAGCTTTCTTGGAAATTAAGAATTTCAGATCGATAATCAATGTTCCAAGAAGTTCAAATCACCTACCTATTAGGGAAAGTCATGAGTAGCAAACATGCAATGCTGTTCCCAATGATTATTCTGCTATCTCTTAATCCAACGGATTCGTTGATTGATGATAATTATCACCAATTTTATTCGGATAACATAAATATCTCAGATCCTCCACTCTCAGGCTTCGACCAAGATTTTGGTATAACTTTAGTCGGTAATCACACTGTAACTGGTTTCACAGTTTCATCGGCCTTACCCGACTCTACGGTATGGCAAATCATCAGACTTTCAGATGGTGGTATTTTGATAAACGAAACGAATCCTATTTCCTTAGAATTATCTTCTAGTACATCTAATCAAGACGATGGATTATCAAGATGGATATGGGAATTCACTATCGACTCTTCGTCAGTCGACAACTGTACCTGCTATGTTATGGTGACTTCGACTGTTAATCATCTATCATCCACAATTTCTGGTGTATTCTTTACTGGAGTAACTAGCATGCCTGCCATTGTTGTAGATGATTGGACAATACAAAATGATGAATATCTTACTTTCACAGATCAGATAGGTATTTCTGGCAGATCTTATGCTCAAAATAATCTTCCAGTCGATGTTTTAACGATGTTAATCAGATCTGATAACTCTGCAAATGCTTGCTCAGACAACCCTGAAATAACTTCCTTTAACAACATCTCAGTAGATAAGTTAGAATCTATTGCCAATTTTTCATCGTATGGTGAGTTCTCTGAGACTGTAGACTCATCAATGATTGAAAATGGATGGTTCTCATTATGGATATTCACATCCTCACATCAAAGCCCTTCAATAACACAAAAGCTATGCTTCGTTTCAAAGATAGATAATTTTGATCCTGTAGCTACTATTGAAGGCAATATTTTCTCTATGGAAGGAGACGGTGATCTAATTTTTGATGCCGGGTCATCATATGATCAATATTGGGGAAAGGAAGGTTTGAATTATCTCTGGACTCTAATTAGGTTGGAACTAACGGGAAACGTTCTACTGGAAATTGAAGAAGGTTCAGAATTTAGTTATTTCACAGTTCAGGATGATATTTCAGGAAATTTTGAACTATCCCTTCTTGTTTCTGATGCTCATGGAAATACAGACTATACGAGTATAACTTTTTCAATAGAAAATCTACCTCCAGTGGCGAAATTAGTTGTTTCAGACCGGCCTCTAACTGACGGAGAAAAATTCAAACTTCCAGACTTAAATGAGTGGACACTAGATGGATCTGACTCCATAGACACAACGAATGATCTAGATAGCCTCAGATGCGTCTGGAAAATCAATTACAGGGCTATTTTCGAAGGCTGTGAAAGAACACTAGTTTGGCCAGAAGGTGACAATAACGATACTCTTCTGCTTACTCTTGATGTGATCGATGACGATGACGACTTTTCCACCATCACAGTAGAACTATCTCGATCAGATATGGGGGATGAACTCCCTCTCGCAATGATTGTATTTTTGATTTCGATTTTGTTCTTTGTATCCTCAATATTTTATTATAGAAGGACTGATGACATGCAGATACCAAAGTGGAATGACTAGAAACAATATAATTTACCCTCATCACTAAGTAGGAATATATCGGGTGGCATCCATGGGAGATACCATAGTAAGCAAGTCAGAGTACTTCCAACGACAGGATGAACTAATATCCAAAGTTTTACCAAATTCCCTAGTTATCATACCTAACAACCAAACCTCGGTTAGATCAAATGACACAAAGTATCCCTACAGGGCAAATTCGTACGTGATGTACCTGTCCAATTGGCTAGAGCCAAACTCTGTAATATCGTTTAGTAACTCTGACAATATGCGGGAAACAACACTGTATGTCAAGCCAAGGGATACAGAGAGGGAGATATGGGAAGGAAGGATAATCGGCCCTGAAGGAGCGCTCAGTGACTGGCCGGTAAACTCTTCATACTCAATTTTGGATTTTGAAAATAATATCAAGAGCCGATTAAGTAAATATTCAAACCTTTACCTAATTACTGGAGTAGATCCTGAAATTGACAATATTGTGCGTAAATATTGGGATAAAGACATACTAGATCCACGCGTTTATTTAGATGAGATGAGATCCATAAAATCAGACTCTGAAATTGAATTAATGAAGATAGCTTCTTCAATTTCCTCCGATGCACACATCAGAGCAATGGCCATTTCTAGGCCGGGTATTGGTGAGTGGGAGATTCAAGCCTCGATAGAGGGCCATTTTACTAGAAGTAAAACTACAAACAGCTACAATCCTATAGTTGGGGGGGGAGACAACTCAACGATCCTTCACTACAATTCGAACTCAGAACGTATTGGACCGAATGAACTGGTATTGGTTGATGCCGGATGTGAATTTAATGGATACGCATCCGATATAACCAGAACATGGCCCGTTTCCGGTAAGTTTACAGAACCTCAAAGAGAAATTTACGAGCTAGTCCTAAAGGCCGAAATTTCAGCTATAGAGGCTTGTCAAGCAGGCTCTCCGTGGGTTAATATGCACAAAGCAGCTTCAGAAGTATTGGCTAAGGGATTGATAGATTTAGGTATTCTTAATTGCTCATACGAGGAGGCACTAGGGCAGAACCTTGATGGCGAATATCGAAAATTTTTCATGCATGGAACTGGACATATGTTAGGGTTGGATGTTCATGATGTTGGCGGTGGAAGACAAGGTGGCAAACCGGGTCCAGAACTAACCGCTGGCATGGTTGTCACTGTCGAACCTGGATTATACTTCGCAGGTTGGAGAGATGACATCTCAGTTCCACAAAAATACTCGGGAATCGGAGTAAGAATTGAGGATGACGTATTAATCACGGAAGATGGCCCTGTAGTACTAACTGAGATGTGCCCAAAGACAATCGATGAAATAGAATCAATCGTCGGAAGTGATTTGTAAATGGATCATTTCGAAATACTAAAATCCCAACTGCAAGATAATCCTCCAAGGATTACTGTCGATGAAGCTATTGAGATTTACGAAAATGCTAATCTGAATGATCTCATGCATGTCGCTTCAATCGCGAGGAAAAGAATTGTCCCTGGTGATGAAGTGACTTATCTAGTTGATAGGAATATCAATTATACCAATGCATGTACAATCAACTGTCAATTCTGTTCTTTTTACAGGCCTCCAAATCACGATGAGGCATACACACAGAATTTTGAACAAATTAGTGCAAGAGTAAAAGAATTAGAAATAATTGGAGGTTCCAGAATTTTAATGCAAGGAGGGGTCAATCCAGATCTTAAATTAGAATGGTATACTGATTTGATTTCTAAATTACGTATCTCTCATCCCACTATTGATTTGGACTGCTTTTCTCCAATCGAAATTGAAGGGATTGCTGAGGTCTGCGATTTATCCACCTCCGAAGTTCTACTGAGCCTAAAAAACGCAGGAATGCACGGACTCCCTGGAGGAGGGGCTGAAATGCTCGTAGACTCTGTTAGGATGGATATTTCCCCCAAAAAAGGCTCCGCCGATAACTGGATAAGGGTCATGCTGGAAGCACAGGATATTGGTCTTACTACTTCTGCAACAAACGTAATAGGATTCGGGGAGAGCAGATCAGATAGGATTCTACACATGGATAGGATTAGAACAGCCCAAGATCATACAATTTCTTCTGGTAATATCGGATTTACATCATTTATTTCTTGGCCAGTCCAACTGGAAAATAATGTCTTTGGAGCTAGAAATAGGGGAGAAAATAAAATACGCTTGGGGGCTTCTTCCACAGAGTATCTTCTGTCTCTTATACACATCTCCGAGCCCACGAGACTTACGTGCA
>CAXHFM010000107.1:0-3910 GCA_964016345.1 uncultured Candidatus Poseidoniales archaeon
CACGCCTATGTTCGTCGGCAGCGTCAGATGTGTATAAGAGACAGGTCCGATACCCCGTCTCCATCAGTGTCTGTGTCATATGTCTGTAGCCCGACGTCAAACTCTAGCCAAATGTCCTCTAGGTCCTCCACTGATCCAGTTAGATGGGGCCAATGCAGTCCCCGTTGTTCTCTGTACTGATGTAAGACGGAGCTGTTGTCCGTCCATGGGTCTACTGTTATCGTTAAAATCTCGACCTCGGTACCATAGTCATCTCCTAGCATATCAGACAAATAGTCTAGATTTGCGCTAACAATGGGGCAGATATCAGGACATCTAGTGAATAGGAAGGTAACTACGACTACCTTTCCTTCATATTCAGAGAGAGAGAAGTAATCCCCATTTTCATCGGTCAAAATAAAATCAGTCACAGGAACTGGGGGATTGATATCTTCGCCATAGAAGACATCTTCTTCGACGCCACCCATACACCCTGCTAGCATGATAGATATGGCCAATATCAATCCTAAAGGTCTATCCAAATTACCTCCTCCTTCTCGCAACAAGCCCAACTCCAAAAACTACCAAGGCTCCGAACAGTAAAAACACATTCGATAAGACACCTCCTTCCTCGTTTTGATTTTGAGTGCCATCAACTTCTCCAAAAGAGTAACCCGAAGGAGGTCCAGATTCATTGTGAACGTCCTCAATTAGTGTAAAACTAAGGGTCTTCCAAAGACTTCCGTTGGAGATTATATCTAGTTCATAATCTCCGGCAGTCCAATTATTCGGATCGAGCCAAAGTCTGCATTCATCATCCGTTGTAGTCGAATTGAAGCCGGTTGCGGTACACTGATATTCTATCACTCCATCTTCGTCCTTGTCTAATTCCAGACTCCTTTCATAATCGACAACGTTGTAAAAAATAAGCGTATCATTCTGTACAACCTCAGCTGACTCCGGTTGCAGGGAACCATTCCTCATTATGAAGGAGAATGAGTTCGCCCCGTGGGCTGAAGCAACTGGGATTAGAAGGAGAATAACCACTGCAATTGATAATTGACTCCTCAGAGCTAATCTCATTCGTCACTAGCCTCCGCCTGCCACAGAGGGGGATAATCAAATCTTGAATCATAATCCTCATCGAATTGAACAACATACACCCCAGATACCATCTCTGAGATAAATACGAAGCCACGTGGATCATACTGTAGGCCCCAATCAAAAGGTATCATGCAAGATGCCCAGCAGTCAGCCATGTCATAGCCCAATGTGTTAGTGGGATCATCAATCCAATCTGGGCCCGCAGGAAGGTAGTATCCAAGGGTGTGGGAAGGAGCTAATTCTGAGATGGCCTGAAAACCTTTCTCTGGCTCTGGATATCCATTTTCCCAAACTAACTCGTCCCAAATATGGCCGTGGTCTGTTATCCAAACTCCTGCATGGTAGTGAGTCCAGTAGACATGTCCATTCAATCCTGTATCTCCATTGTGAGGGCTGAAAATATACCCTCCAGGGATGTAATGATGTGGATGCGAGGTGCCATCGGCAAGGATGCTTTCACCGGGTAGTTTCCACTTTGAAACTAGGAAGGGCTGAGTAGGATCTGTAGTATCGATCGTCCAGATAAATCCGGTATGATTGGCATTGGAGCCATATTCTGGGGCGATATAGGTGTAATGCCTCCAATTCACACCGTAGGTTGCGTCGGAAGGTCCTATTCCGCATTGGTCAGGCCAGGTTTCTACAGGGTCATACTCACTAATTCCCGAGCAAATCAAATTATCCTGAGGCACTGCATAGTGTATGTTGTCGTTCCCATCGTTTGCGTCAAGCCACACTTCAGGGGCCATATTGGCATGTCCGCCCCCCTCTGGGCCATACCATCCAGAGTCATCAGTAGCACAGCCCAACCATCGTCCGGTTTCGGGTGGCCACGAAATTCCGAGTGGATCAGCAATTTGGGGAGGTTCGGAGACGTCAACGAATCTTAATCCAGCGCCCCAATATGATACTGCCAACATCTTCTGTTTGGTTACTGGGTGGATGAAGAATACGTTATCGTGATTGAAGATAGAGCCCCCACATGTCGTCTGCGGTTCTGGGGTGTAACCCCCCCATCGTATTATCTCCCTACTGGCATTTTGTTGCTCCTCGTTATTTGTAGGGTTCAAGCCCTCGAAGTCTATTAGGGCATAGAATACCTGGGTGCCTTTGTAGAAGGTTCCACTTGATCCTTCCACCATTTCAGGATAGGGATCAGCTCCGAACAGGAATAAATGGCAGTCATCCTGCCACAAAGCTGTAGGATTTGCCGGCGTCCAATCACAATATACGTGGAGGTCTTGGTTATGGAAACCTGCTGGGGGGTTGTCCCACTCCGCGACCTTAATCGGACTAGTCTTGTCGCCGACGTAAATCAAGTCCAAGCGGTTTGCACCGCTATTCGCGTCATCATCATTGGGAATGGGGTCCAACTCAGAATTAGTCAATTCGTGATTCACTAGTACCCAGTTGTTATCAGATGTTACTTTGATATCAATCATCCTTGCAATTTCTGCGTAATAAGTTGATAATAGTCTAATTTCGTTTGGCTTACTGATGTCCAAAATTTCGAATTGGTTGTATGAGGAGACGTAGGCATAACATCCACCTGTCCCATCTCCATATATCTCACAGTCATCTAGGAAATTGCCCTCTATAGCGATTTCAGAGCTATCTCCTGGAGTCGGCCCCACATTCTTGAACTCATCAAAACAAGGTCTGCCTGCAACATTGTCCAAGTCTGCCGGGGGCTTAACGTTACCATCACAGTTTAGGTTGTGATAGTCAATTAATCTCGCATTAGGGGTGGCTAGTCGGTGAGCAAGCAAATCATTGTGGGAATGATTCTCGTCCTCTATTTCTGTCACTGGATCTATCCAATCCATACTACCATCCCCCGAACCCCCGGAATCATCAGATAATGACAGGCATCCGGAAAGAGGTGCGAGTATCATCAGAGCGGTTAGTAGCCATACCGGACGCAAGTTCATGCCCTGCCGGGACAAACCTACCCTATCAAATTCCCCCCTTTACGCCCGGCCCCATAGGGGCCGAGGTTCAGTTTCCATATGGTGCATCGATATCTAATTGGACAATATACAGGCCACTTGTGATACACGAGAGATACGTGTAGCCATCATGATACTCTGCTGCCCAAAGGAACGGAGTCCAACCGAAATCATAGAATGAGCTATCCAGAGGGGTACCGTCCGCCCCGTGAGGAAGATGGTAGCCAACGGTTGAGGAGGCGTGTGCATCTGTCTTGTTGATATTTTGTAAACCTTCAAACATCAGAGTCTCGATATCAATTACCCATAGTCCAGCGTGATAGCTACTGAGGTAAATTCTGCCATCCCACGCACCACCGAAACTATTGTCAGGGAGTCCCGGAAGTCCGGTTTGGAAAATCTGTGTGTCTGCATTATGGGGGCTGAAGAGGAGCCATTCTTCTCCTTCGGGAATGTGGTGGTCCATCGCGAATGGTATCTCCCAACCATGGATTAACTCAGGGAGGAATCTAAAATTACCATTATTGATTTCGTAAGCAGTAGTATCCAGAAGGTAGCTCATCCCTGTTCCCACAGTAGTACTGAGCACCTCGGTTGCTACAATTGTAAGGTGGCGCTTGCCTATTGGGTATCCCAAATGGCTAGCATCTACCATGTCGTCTATCGGCTCGGCATAGTGGATATACGATGCTCTGCCTCCATTTTCATTATTCGTGCAGCCGCAATCAATTTCCCCGTCACCATCAAAATCCTCGAATTCCATCCACTGGCCAACTTCGGGGGCTCTCCAATTACAACCAAGTTGAGTTCCGAATGAACCCCTGCATGCCGCCTGTCTCTTATACACATCTGACGCTGCCGACGAACATAGGCGTGGG
>CAXHFM010000108.1:0-3803 GCA_964016345.1 uncultured Candidatus Poseidoniales archaeon
AATGTAATCTCAGTAGACGGAAGAGGAAGTATAGATGAGGTTGCAGAATTAATTAACCTGGAGCTAGGGGTGTTTTGATTGTCGGGCAGGTCCCGCAGGAGATCAAATCAGAAGAAGGAATTAGCAGCAGAAGCAATTGATGATTTACATCACGTTATACATGAAAGTAACGAGCAGAATATTTCCGATGCCTCCGCTAGATTAATTCTAAGAATTGGTAAGAAGTACGGTGCCAGAATGAAAAATTACAGTGGTATTGCAATATGCAGGTCCTGTAACATGGCAATGGTACCAGGAAGGAACTCCACAGTGAGGATTCGTTCCAAGTCGATTAAGTATTCATGTGGAATATGCGGTAGAACCAAAACTATGGGCCCCTCCTTCAGAGGTTAGTAGTATGTCTAAAATTCCGACTAGAATATCAAGGAAATCTTCGGATTCTGAATTACAGATAACCGTTAGGATAGGAAAATCGGGAGTGGTTGACTCAGTGATAGATGAAGTTAAAGATCAACTTTCAAGTAGGCCTTTAGTCAAAATTAAGCTTAATCGAGGAGTAGCTAATGGGTCATCCGAAAGAACTGAGATTTTTTCCTCTTTAGCAAGCAAAACATCATCGGTCATTTCATTCAGTCGAGGCAACATCGTGGTTCTTTGGTCTGGTAAATAATGTTCGCAGATCTTAAGTCTACATCAGTGATATATTTAGGTGTAATTTGCCTCGAAGGGGCATGGAGATTACAAGGGCCCTTGCAGCGACATCGGATCCAGGAGTATGGGCCCCCGCAGAAATGCCAGAATGGGCCATTCCAGCCGCGTTTGGTATTCTCACCATCGTCTACGCACTGATAGTCTTCGAAATAGTCCACAGGGCTCTGGCGGCGGCCGTTGGAGGAATAGTTGCAGTGATCACACTTCACATCATTGGTGACGGACCAGATTTGGGTACTGTGGTAACTTGGATAGATGAAGAGACAATCGGTCTGCTAATTGGGATGATGGTAATCGTTGATATCCTCGGAAAGACAGGAGTTTTCGAATGGGCTGCGGTTCAGGCATATGCCCTAAGCGGTGGCTCAATCTGGAGGTTATCGATAATACTCTGTTCAATAACAGCTGTTTTCTCGGCATTTTTGGATAATGTGACTACGATACTCTTGATTGTCCCCGTCACTATACAAATAGCCAAAGTTCTGAATCTGGAGCCTATACCTTTGATAATCGCTGAAGTAATGTTCTCAAATATCGGAGGAGCAGCAACACAAATTGGAGATCCTCCCAATATCATAATCGGAGCACAACTGTCATCTCAGGCACTTTCCGACAATGTCATTCTTGCAGATCAAGGAATAGCTTTCATCGACTTTATCATTCACGTTGGTCCAGCTGTGATAATCGCTATGGCACCTTCGTTTTGGCTCCTATCTAAGTTGGAATCTGAAGGCCTGTCAGGAGAGAGGCACCGCAATTTAGATCTTCTAAGACTAAGGTACAATATCAAGGATGCAGAATTATTGAAGAAATCAGGATTTATTCTGATTTTAGTCATCTTGGCATTTTTTGCCCACTCAAGCTTCCCCCACCCTCTGTTCACAGTAGCCACCATAGCGCTAGGCGGGGCGGTTCTCATGCTACTAGTTACTTCTCCGCACCATGTTGAAGGACCACTTGACTCAGTGGAGTGGACAACCATCATTTTCTTTGCGGGACTATTCATTATGATTCATGGTCTAGAGTACATGGGCCTTATTGATGCAATAGCTACTGGCATTTCCGACGCTATTTCTCAAGCCTCTGAGGAAAATAGGCTGATGGTCGCCGTCCTCCTTCTACTTTGGGTCTCTGCAATCGCGTCTGCATTTATCGACAATATACCTTACACTGCAACTATGGTGCCGGTAGTAATAGAGCTTGCAAGCGACCCGGAGCTTAACTTGCAACTAGGGCCACTTGCATGGGCACTAGCCCTTGGAGCTTGTTTAGGAGGAAATGGCACAATAATCGGGGCCTCTGCCAACGTTGTGGCGGCAGGACTTGCTGAAGAAGCAGGTTATGATATTTCATTCAATAGATTCTTCAAGACAGGATTTCCAATAATGTTGCTAAGCGTTGCCCTTGCTACTGTATATGCCGTAGTTAGGTACGCAGTAGACTGGCCAAATGAGATGGTCAAATGGGTTATCATAGCCGTAATGATGATAGCATCACTTTCACTACTTCCATCGATTTACGGAAACGCCCCTTCAGAAGGCGCCCACTATGAGGCTGAATAGAAGTATAACTGCGACAGCATCAAGGGATGATGCCCCAAGCAAGTATTATGAGGATGTGCGAGGTATGTGGTATGGCCACTCGTTCTGGCATATGTCTGACTTGCGGGACCGAAGAAAATGAAAAAAATACCTCTGGCGCAATAAAGAAATCACATAACCACGATTTCCAAAAAACCAAACTCCCTTTCGATCTTCAAGAACCTAATAGGAGAAAGGTGGAAACTGCGGTTTTTGGACTTGAAGCTTCCCCCGAATATCATCAAACAATAAAAGGCCAAGAAAACAGTCAAAAATCCGGCTTTATCACTAATATTCCCTTTGGAATCAAAGATACTCCAAAAACTCCTCCTCCCGGAGGGCTAATATTTGGACTATCAGATACTCCAGATAGTGAAGAATAACCGTGCTACTGAGAGATGTTTTCTCCATTCAATGAAAGCTAACTATCCCGGTTACTTCATATACGGAATGTAGGTCGCCGAGATGCTTTGTGTGCTCCTTGGTACAGTCGTGTATCAGGGTAAGAAGGTTGAGGCCGCTCCGCCCTGCGGGGAGACGAAGTGGTCAGAGAAACCTGAATTGATATGCCTGGAATACCAGAGGACTCACACAGGTGGGTATGTGGAATCACAAGATGCTACAACCCGACTGGGGGATGGCTCGGCTCGAGAGCCGACGAAGGTCGTGACAAGCTGCGATAAGTCGCGGGGAGAGGCATGAATCTCATGGATCCGCGAATTGCTGAATTGGACCTCCTGGCACTCAGTGCCATTCCTCGATATATTGAAGGAAAGGGAACCCCCCGAACTGAAGCATCTCAGTAGGGGGAGGAATAGAAATCAAAAGAGATTCCGTTAGTAGTGGCGAATGAAAACGGAATAGGACAAACCGAATCCCCTTGGGAAACCTTGGGGAGATGTGGGGTAAGGACCGTCTGTAGCCTAATTCTAGGAAGTGGAAGTCGTCCTGGGACGGCGCACCATAGAGGGTGAAAGTCCCGTACACGTACTAGATATGGCCAAGTGACGAATCCAGAGTAGCGTGCGTTGGATATCGCGCGTGAATATGGGAGGCAGTTACTTCCAATCCTAAATACTACTCGAGACCGATAGTTGACAAGTAGCGTGAGCGAAAGCTGAAAAGTATCCTTAGCGGGATGTGAAAAGATCCTGAAACCAGTCGGGAACAAGCTGAATAGGCGTGAAAGCGAAGATATGAGCAGCGTCTATTCGTGCGTTTCGAAAAATGCCCCTGGGAGTTCTAATCATTGGCGAGGTTAAGCAGTTGATCTGCGAAGCCGAAGGGAAACCGAAAGGTCCGCAGCCGCGTTAGCGGTCAGGGACTGGGTGCGCTCGCCCGGAGTCAATGGTGGGAGACCTGAAGCCTATCGATCTATGCCTGGCCAGATTGAAGCCCGAGGAAACTTGGGTGGAGGATCGAACCGTTGCTGATGTGCAAATCGCTCGGACGAGCTGGGTATAGGGGTGAAAGTCCAATCGAGATGGGCAATAGCAGGTTCCGCGCGAGACT
>CAXHFM010000109.1:0-3792 GCA_964016345.1 uncultured Candidatus Poseidoniales archaeon
GCCTATGTTCGTCGGCAGCGTCAGATGTGTATAAGAGACAGGTAGTTGGCTATCCCAAATAATTCTCCAGGCACCTTTGTCCCCCCTACAACGATTGCTACCTCTCCTTCTAATGGGATTTTATCTGTAATTTCATTCCAGGGCTTCCCATACATTGTTAGATGCACCACACTCCCTCCCGATTTTGAGAATGACCTAAGCCACTTCATTGGCTTCTCCTCATACCTGCAACTAAACTGACCGCCGAATCTAGACGTAACCGATCTCCAAGTCTCAATGGGAGTTGGGTCGTCATCTCCAGAAAGGATTACCTCATCGGCGCCAAATGCTCTGGCCGTTAGTCCAAGATGAGAGGTCATTCTCTTATCTCGATCTACTCTATGCCCCAGCCTCAAGACCGAGACCTTCAGAGTATGGCCTCTCGTCATAGTTACCCCGTAGGAGGAGTTCCTTCTTCATTTACGATTTGGTTAGTTTGAATAGTTGACTGGGGAAATAAATCTACTCCCATGTTCATCATCGTACTTCTGACCCATTGGAGGAGTATGGCATCCCAAAAGAACGTGGTGGCCATGCCGACCATAATCGCCATCGCTACTAGTCTACCTGAGGCGAATATTGCTACTTGCATCTCTATTTCTGGACCTATGATTGCATTGCCTAGAGGCTCTAGGATGTAGAACATAATTACCACAATTAGGATTCCTCCAATGTTATTTAGAATAGCATTTCCGGTCTCCCTTCCCACTGACATTATGAAAGTAGCCATTAGAGCTAAAAAAGGGATAATGATACTTATTTCTCTGAAGGTGAATTCCCCAATCAGAGATATTGGGATATCTGCATCTCCAAGTGAAGAGCCCCCCTTATCCACAGATATCCACCAGAAAACCGCGGTCATTGAAGCAAGAGCTCCAGACACCAACCCCCTGAAGCTTATCATTTCCCTAATATCATGACGATCTGAGGGCTGGAGTCTCTGAATTATCGACTCCATTAATTCGAGAGATTCGCTGGTCGGACCGTCGGGCCCGCTAGATTGATTCATATTGCTCATGGGGGCATTTAGAGGCTCTTCAGAACCTTGGTCTCCCATCGCCATCGCTATAATGCGACTCGGTCACATCATAAAGCATGCGTCGAATGGCGTGGCGAACATGCCCGACTGGCGACCTAAACTAAGAAGCCGCGCCGATGGAAATCCCAGGATTATGGGCATTCTCAATATTACTCCAGATTCATTTCACGGCCAATCTAGATACGAAACAGTAGAGTCTGCAACTATGGAGGCAATTGCTATGGCTGATAATGGCGCAGATTGGATAGATATAGGCGGGGAGTCGACAAGGCCGGGATCACAAGCTGTACCCCCTATGCAGGAGGAGAGCCGAGTAGTACCTGTGATTCAATCCATTAGAGATGAGTTGCCTGATATTGGTATCTCAATAGATACCAGAAGGTCCACTGTAGCGTCGGCATCGTTGCAGGCGGGCGCGGACATGATTAACGATGTTTCATCTCTCGGAGATTCCTGTATGGCGGACGTGATAGTAGAATACGGATGTCCCGTTTGTCTCATGCACATGAGAGGAATTCCCGAGAATATGCAAAAAAATCCACGATACTCTGATGTGGTTTCTGAAGTCAGGAATAGTTTGGCGGATTCTACTTCTAAGTTAAATCTGCTAGGAGTGGATAATTCAAGGATTATTGTTGATCCGGGGATTGGTTTCGGGAAGCTACTGGAGCATAATCTGTCCTTGTTATCATCAGGCAGAGGGGTTTTGCCTGAGGAAGATATGGGCCTAATGTGGGGAGTTAGCAGAAAAAGTATGTTTGCTGATCTTCTAGGTAGGGATTCTACAGAGGACAGGCTAGCAGGGAGTCTTGGAGTTGCTTCAAAAGCTCGTAGCTATGGTGTTGATATTATCAGGGTCCATGATGTCGCAGAGCATGAGGACCTGTTTTCCACAATCAATTCCCTGAGGTGAAGTATTGACTACTGATACGGATAACATAGTTGATTTCTCTCCTAGTCTTAGACTGGTAGGGACCGCACATGTCAGTAGCAAATCAGTAGAGATGGTTAGAAAAGAGATTTCTGAATATGAACCAGATATCGTTGCAGTTGAACTATGCAAATCCAGGCTTTCATCACTTAAAGAGCCAGAATCTCTAGATTCCGAGGATTTATTGAAGATAATCAAAGAAGGAAAATCTCCAATGATTCTTCTACAATCGGCCTTAGCCGCTCAACAAAGAAAAATGGGGCTGACTACTGGGGAGAAGCCCGGAGCTGAGCTCCTAGAAGCAGTACAAAGTGCAGAGGAATCTAATATCCCAGTTGAAATGATAGATAGAGATGTAGTAGTCACTCTCAGAAGAGCTTGGCGCGGGATGGGAATTATTGAGAAATGGAGAGTTCTAAGCACTCTCCTCTTGGATGAGGAGGATGAGGAGGAGCTTTCCATTGATGAGATATTGGGGGACTCGGATATGTTGAGTAAGATGATGGAGGATGCCAGAGATGTTGCACCGGGTGCGGGAGAAGTCCTCATCGATGAGAGAGACGCATTCTTGGCTGGAAGGATCCAACAAATAAGCGGTAATGGAAAGGTGCTGGCAGTGGTTGGTGCAGGACATCTGGAAGGGATTGTAAATAATCTAAATAATCCACCAATGGATATTGCCTCTAGACTAGCTGAACTCAGCACAGAACCGTCGAAGAAGATATGGCCCAAAGTGATAATGGCGGCAGTGCCACTCTTCCTGTTTGGATCAATAGGCTATATGGCATACAATGGAGATATGGAAGAAATATGGCAGACAGCGGAGACATGGTTGATACTCAATGCGGTACTTGCAGGACTGGGGGTATTGATAGTCAGAGGTCATCCTTTGTCTATTTTGGCAGGGGCTTTGGCATCACCAATTACCTCTCTCAACCCGGCTCTCGCTGCTGGATGGTTCGCTGGATATGCTCAGATTAAGGTAGACGGACCAACAGGAGGCGACGCACAAGAGTTTCTCGTTCTGGATGATTTCTCCCTATTATGGAGGAATCGGGTTGGAAAGGTTCTGATGGTCACTGTCATGGGCAATATGGGCTCGTCTGTAGGAGCGTGGCTCGCTGGCGGGGCTATTTTTATGCAGCTTTTCGGCTAATCAACTTGGCCCCATTTAACTGAGGTCCATCCCCTTTCATGTATGTAGTAAAGTACCAACTTAGTTACTACCTCTAACCCTGCTATTGATGCTGCAATTACTTCATCGGAGGTGAATAACCAGGCTATGATGAAGGTATCGGTAGTAGCTACAACTCTCCATGTGATAGTCTTGGCTAAACTACGCTTTTTTGTTGAAACCATTTTTCACCCCTATCACGTGGAATTAAATCAGATCGACTCAATGAGAACCGCAATGCCTTGACCTCCCCCTATGCATGCGGTTGCTACGCCGTATCTTCCACCTCTCCTCCTGAGCTCTAATGAGAGAGTCAATAGTAGCCTAGTTCCAGTAGCCGCAAGAGGGTGACCGAGTCCGACTGCTCCTCCATTTACATTTACTTTCGATGGATCGATGCCTAGATCCTTGATACAGGCAACACACTGTCCGGCGAAGGCCTCGTTAATTTCCCAAAGATCGATATCTTCGACTTTCAAACCGGCTTTCTGGAGAGCCAGATTACTACTGGGAACAGGCCCATGGGACATTATTTTAGGGTCCAAACCTAAAAAACACCATGATACAATTCGTGAAAGTGGAGAAACTCCGAATGACTTTGCTCTCGCA
>CAXHFM010000110.1:0-3762 GCA_964016345.1 uncultured Candidatus Poseidoniales archaeon
GCGAGGACGGAAAGTTGAGGCATGTTAAAACCGGCAATTGTGTATCTTTGCATGACATTGAATTCTAGGGTGAGTATATTATATCGTGTTTTATCATCACGGTGATCAGGGGGACTAGCCCGTTTGACTAATCCTGATTTCCCAGTCCCTCGACCACTCATTGATTTCCCAAGGTCCCATATTTTCCCGAGACTCACTCATCTCTATGTGGAGCTCGTAAGCCCCCGGGCCCAGCATCCCAAGGTCCCAAGCTAGAGATATGTCTTCCCCTCTGTTGGATACTTTGGGGCCAAGGTTCACCTTTCTCGTCAAGGAGGTCTCGTTGCCCCTAAGCCAATCGCCCGAATCCTGCTCTTCAAACAGCGTCATGGCGTTCGTGAGATTCCCGGCAGTATCGTTGGCTAGAACTAGCGTATTTCCCTTGTGAGTGAGCGTGATCAGGACTTTCGCAGTCTCTGCCTCGATGTTGTCAGCGACTCCCAGTCCCATCACGACATGCACTTCGTCCCTATCGATCTCGAGAGAGTACTCGCCACCGCCCCAACTTGAGTCAACTATCCCGTCGGCCTCTTGGATGTCAATGCCGTTTGATGTGGTGGGCGGGGCTATGTCACTCAGAGGAGGATTGGAGAGGACGAATGTCAGAGCAAGCCAGGAGAATACGAACAGGAAACAGGCCCTGAACCAGTTTCCACCGGTGTAAAGCTCCACATACCTGCTCGGTATGACTAGTTTGTGAAGAGAGGGGACAGTAGCGGCGAGGGACACGGGGAGCACCCAGAGGATCCTGCTAGGTTCGGTGGTGGTCGGCATGAACACGTATCTCATGAACAAGGCGATACCGAGGCCGTAGAGTATCACGAGCCACATCGAGTAGGCATCAGCCACCTCCTTCACGGCATGCTCATCAGGCTTGAATGGCTCAAGCTCACGACTCTTCGCCTCCTCCTTGTCACCTGATCCGCCACGCGCTCTCTTACGCTTATCGTAGGCGCTCGCACGTATGGCGGTGTCCACGTCTACCATTGCTATCGGAGCCACTAGGCGGTGCTTACCACATCAACCCTGTGGGTGTGAACCCCAATCCTCGGGGACACTAACGCTCAAATGGCCGATGCCGGTCCCCGATGCGTCGCCGGGGTGGCGTAGTTGGTAGCGCGTCGGACTCATAGGGTAACTTTCTGCGGGAGGCACGGCCTCTCTGGAGCTAGTCGATGAGCGCAACAGCCTAACTGAAGATTGTCTGAGACATCCGAAGGTCGCGGGTTCAAGTCCCGCTCCCGGCACCACAAACAAATACCGTTTTACCATTAACATAGAGGAAACAATCATTGAATAGGGCTGTTTTTCCCAATAGGTAACATGACGCTGAGCTCCCTTAAGTGGGTCAATCGATTCATTGACCAGACTCCCGGAGACACGGAGGTCGGGGGGACTCCCCGACAGGTTCCCGGTGCTTGCTGGTCGAGAGTCAGGCCGACTCCTACGCCACGGCCAATACTCAGGCTGTGGTCAGCAGAGATGGCTGAAGAACTAGGCACCGAATTCGGGGATGATGAAATTCTCGGTGGTCGGGAAATCACTGAGGGCATGGACCCATACGCTCAGAGATACGGAGGTCACCAATTCGGAAACTGGGCAGGACAGCTTGGCGATGGCAGGGCGATCACGCTAGGCGAGGTGGATACAGGAACCGGGGTTTTGGAATTGCAACTGAAGGGCTCCGGTGTCACTCCATATTCCCGATTCGCTGACGGGAAGGCCGTATTGCGCTCATCGATCAGAGAGTTCCTGTGTAGCGAGGCCATGTTCCACCTTGGAGTCCCTACGACCAGGGCGCTGTCGATGGTCTCAACCGGTGAGGAAGTCATCAGGGACATCCTGTACGACGGCAGACCAGCACCTGAGTCAGGAGCGATAGTCTGCAGGGTAGCGCCAAGCTTCCTGCGATTTGGGAGCTTCCAGATACATGCCAACACCGGGGACTTTGAGACTCTAAGGAAGCTGGTGGATTTCACCGTAGCACACCATTTCCCAAGTCACAGCACTGACAGCGACGAGGGATTGATCGAATGGCTGAAGCAAGTCGCAGACGAAACGGCTCAGATGATATCACATTGGATGAGAGTAGGATTTGTCCATGGCGTCATGAACACCGATAACATGTCCATCCACGGTCTCACCATAGATTACGGCCCGTATGGATGGCTCGAGGACTATGACCCCGATTGGACGCCGAACACCACAGACGCGAGGACCAAGAGATACAGGTTTGGTCACCAGGCACGTATAGGGAAGTGGAACTACGCCCGCCTACTAGAGGCGATCAGCCCCCTGATGAGTGACCCAGAGATGCTCTACGATGCACTGGAGTTCTACGACTCGTCGTTTCAGAAACACAACGATTCGATGTGGGCGGGTAAGCTAGGTATCGCGGAGTTGGTCCCCGGTGACGAGGAGCTGGTCGCAGATCTGACCACTATACTCCAGAGCGTCGAGACGGACATGACGATATTCTTCAGGATTCTCTCATTCATCAGCGAGCCAGACGTAAGCCACCTGGAACACGCGTTCTACGACCCAGCCAGCATTCCCGTTGACCAGTTCAACGACTGGCTAGGAAGGTGGTGGAAAAGGGCGGGAGGAAAGCCCGACCAAGAGGGAATGAGACTGGCCAACCCGAAGTACGTCCTCAGGAACTGGATGGCACAGCTCGCCATTGACGCCGCGGAGAAGGGCGACTACTCGGTCGCCAACGAGCTCTACGAACTCCTCAAGTCACCGTATGAGGAGCAACCCGAGCTCGAGCGGGAGTGGTTCCAGAAGAGGCCCGATTGGGCCAGGCACAGGGTCGGATGCTCCATGCTATCATGCTCCAGCTAGGAGGCCCAATCCTGAATCAGGGACTGAATGGCCCGTAGGCCGTCGGTCAGGCTAGCAGGTCCGGGTTGTAGGATGATACTCGGGTCCAACTCGTGAATCCTACCATCCCTCACAGCAGCAATGGAGTCCCAACCGGGCCTCTTCGTGATCGAGCCCACATCCACAGGCTTGCCACACCATGATGCCATTATTATCTCTGGGTCCCTCTCCACCACATCAGACCAGCGAATCTCCCGCTCGCTGGCGAGCTTCCCATGGGATTTCTCCGTGAAGACGTCCTCCCCTCCTGCAATCTCAATCAGCTCGCTCACCCACCTGATCGCCGAGAAGGTGGGCTCGTCCCACTCCTCGAAGTAGACCCGAGGCCTCCTCTCAAGCTGTTTCCCCCTAAAGCGAGCCTCCGCAATTGCCTCACGGTACCCGTCTACAAGCAATCTAGCCTTGTCCTCCGCCGCGACTATCCTGCCAATCGTCATGATGACATCCAGTATCTCCTCGATGCTCCTCTGGTTGAAAATGAGGACCTGTAGGTTCGCCCTGATCAGCTTGGCCGCCAGGTCGGCTTGTATGTCGCTGAAGCCAATCACTAGGTCTGGCTCGAGCTCGCATATCTTCTTGACACTGCCATCGATGAATGCGGAGACGACGGGGTGCCTCTCCTTGGCCTCGGGGGGCCTGACTGTGTATACCGTGATCCCAACGATCCTGTGCTCTTCGCCGAGCAGGTAGAGTATCTCCGTAGGCTCTTCGGTTAGGCACACTATCCTCTGGGGGCCATTTTCATTCATGTTCTAATCACTCATTCGGAATGACATATTTTGTCGAGTAGTACACCTGTCTCTTATACACATCTCCGAGCCCACGAGACTTACGTGCATC
>CAXHFM010000111.1:0-3755 GCA_964016345.1 uncultured Candidatus Poseidoniales archaeon
GCATCCAGGCAAGTGGACTGGCCGGGAGATGGCTGGTATGTCCCAGGGGCACATTTGTTCTGCGTTGCAGAACCCTCCGAGGCTACATAGTGTCCATCTTGTGAGTCCAGGCAAGATGACTGGCTTGTTGCGGAAGGATTGGGATTGAATGTCCCAATAGGGCATGGCGTCTGAGTAGTTGACATACCGTAGTCTACATAATAGCCGGGATCGGCATTAAGACAATTTTCTTGACCTGAATAAGGTTGATACTCTCCGGGCTGACATTCTTCTTGTCTGTCTTCTCCTTGGGACTGGACAAAGTATCCCGGATCAGCCTGCAAGCATGACTCTTGCCCGCTGTAAGGCTGATACTCGCCTGCATGACATGGAGTCTGAGACGACGCACCAAGTATTGCTGAGAAGTTCCCAGGATCGGCATCTAGGCACAAGGCAGGTCCATTTGCTGCAAATACTGGGTTGTACTTGCCAGGAGGGCAAGGTATCTGTGTGGTTGATGCATTACTGTCTGTATAGTAGCCGGGACTAGCCTCCAGACATTCAGTGAGTCCTGCCTGATTAGCCCAAAATCCTGGAAGACAGTGAGATGCGTTTGTAGCCCCTTCTGAGTCGACGTAGTAACCTGGTGGCGCGGGATCACAGGAGGCCTGCCCAAACAGGGATTGGTAGTAACCAGGGGTACAGGGAGTCTGGTACGAGGAGCCGTTGTCAGGGACTGCGTGTCCAGGATCAGCATCCAAGCAGGATTGGGAGCTATTAGCAGATTCTGATGGATTATACGTACCAGAGGAGCAAGGAACCTGTACGGTTGAACCGGATTGCTCCACATAATATCCCGGAGATGCGTCTATGCATTCTGTTGCCATGAAAGAGGGCTGAAATGTACCTGGCTGGCATGGAGTCTGTGAAGAAGAGGCATTTGTTGGGACGTAGTTACCCGGAGCTGCTTGAAGACATAATGTTTGATTCGGAGCTGGCTGATAGAGGCCCGGATCACAAGCTGTCTGTGAAATGCTTGCAATCCCGGGCACATAATATCCTGGAGAGGAGGAGATACAGGATTGCTGGGCTGCTAATGGCTGGTAGTATCCCGGAATGCAGGGGATTTGGGATATCGAACTGTAGTTATTCACGTAGTTTCCAGGATCGGCATCGATACAAGAAGTCGAGCCGTTAGAGGGCTGATATGTCCCAGGTGAGCAGGCGGTTTGATTGGAAGCGCCGGATGTTACAACATAATTACCAGCTGACGCGACGGTACAATTTGCCTGTGCGAACGAAGGCTGATAGTTACCCGGACTGCACTGAGTTTGAGAGGTTGCTCCGGATTGCGAAACAAAGTTTCCTGGTGAAGATGGCGTTTGGAAGGAAGAGCCCGAAAGGGGGACATAATGACCCACACTGGCTTGTTGGCAGGAAGTTTGTCCGGATAGAGCTTGGTACGAACCGGGAGCGCACATATCCTCAGAGGTTGCTCCTGTGGATGAGACATACCTTCCCGGGGAAGCATCGTCGCAAGAACCACTACCAGTTTTTCCCTGGTAAGTTCCTGGGCGGCACTGGAAGAAACCCACTTGTATCTCTGCATCGATTGACTCTAATTGATTGCCAATTGTGGAGCCGTCAATGGTTGATGTTAGTGATAGTGTGAAGCTATAACCTCCGGTGCTTGAATTGTTAGGGGCCACAGAAACTAGTAATGTCGAAGCATTCGTAAACGATGTTCCATCAGTGGTAACACTGGCTGTTTCATTGCCCAGTGTCGAATTGTCGGATGTAGTAACCAGTGTCATGGCCATTGAAGAATTGTAGTAATACAAGCTAACACTAAGGTCTCCATTAGAGTTTGAGCTGGAGAGATTGATTGAGGCGAAAGTGTCCCTTGGGACATATATCGAGAATAAATCCCCCAAGTCATTGGACCATGAGAAGTTTCCAATTTCTCCGCTGTAGGTGGCACTTCTAGATTGTAGTGGAGTAGGCGTTACATTATCCGCATCGCCATATTGGTCGTTCGTGTAATTCCCAGCAGGAGATGCGATGCATGACGACTGCCCAAGGTCGTTCTGATAGTAACCCGAGTCACAATGTTGCTGATTAGGAGATGCCTCTTCACTGACAAAATACCCGCTTGATGACTCATAACAAAGAGTCTGTCCCTCATTTGGTTGGTAGTTTCCTATTGTGCAACTTTCATGGAAAAGGGAGCCTTGGAGCGAAAAGTGGCCAACAGAGGAGTTCTGGCATGATAGTCTACCCCATTGCCCGTCTGGGCAGCTTACCCATCTGGCTGGGTTATTTGGAAAATCATCCACTGATGAATTGAATCCATCTCCATCGCTGTCGTCAGTGATTATCAAATCCAGAACATTGCGGATTCCGTCTCCATCGAGATCCTGCTCAGAGTAGCCAACTGACTCCCCAAGAGTAGAGTTGTTGAAGCTCATAAGATATGGAGCAAGGACATCATTGGAGGTCCCATCAAATTCTCCAGTCTGCCCGCCCCAACAAAATAAGGAGTAGCTTTCATTGATAGCACATGTCGATTCGACACCGGTAGCCAATGCGATCGCCGGAGATGCCATTAGGGCATAGGAGGGGACGTTACCATCCGTTCCTGAGCAACTGCTAGAACTGGAGCTACATGTTCCATCGCCCCACTGCCCGTGAGTATTAACTCCCCAGCAACTGACAGAACCATTGTCCAACAAGGCACATGTGTGCCAATAAGTACCATCGATATCATGAGCTGTCCTACCACTAGGCAATTGAATGTCTGATGATGTTCCTGTGACAGGACCATCCTGTGAAGAAACTGTGTACGACTTACCCCAGCAACTGATAGACCCATTGTCAAAAATAGCGCAGACACTGTAACCAGGAGTTGCCAATGAGGAAGCCCTCAATCCTGTCGAGTGATTAGCAATGACTGGTGTGCTTCTACTTGTTGTGGTGCCATCTCCAAGATTTCCAAAACCATTGAATCCCCAGCACTTAATCTCTCCATTATCTAGAATTGCACAGGTGAAATCATTTCCAGCAGACACAGAAATAGCAGTTCTATTAGTTCCTAAGTCAACTTCAATGGGAGAGTTTCTGTTGATGTTTGAGCCATCACCTAGCTGACCGTGATTATTCCTTCCCCAGCAGTTGAGAGATGCATCATCCAGAATTGCACAATTATGATTGTTTCCATTTGAAACAGTGACTGGGGTTCGAGCTCCGAAGTCCACCGTTCCGTTGCTTAGGGAATTCGAGCCAATACCGAGTTGCCCGTAGTTATTTGCCCCACTGCATCTGAGAGTCCTATTGTGCAGAATTGCACAGTCACCCGCGATCGATATCACTTCATCGTTGACGACTTCTGGCGATCCACTACCGTTGAAAATAACCAGGCTTCCATTAGATAGGGCCAGAGTAGGAGATCCGGAATCTAAATCTAAAACAGAGTGGCTAAAGACTGATCCCCTATCAGTACCTGGTTGGTTGAAACCGAGATTGTTTACCGGAGAAGGAGAGGGTGATGATGAAGCTTCACTGAGTGTCCATGAATCTGCCCCCCAGGAATCTCCGGAAGTACCTCCATTTCCATTTACGATATTTACAGCCAGATAGAATACCACATCTCCAGAACCTGTTGTAGGTGCCGTCCAGTCTACTGACCATGCCCTAGAATTAGAGTTTGAGTGAGTTACCTCTCCTGATGATAACCTGTCTCTTATACACATCTCCGAGCCCACGAGACTTACGTGCAT
>CAXHFM010000112.1:0-3750 GCA_964016345.1 uncultured Candidatus Poseidoniales archaeon
TATTACCGCTCTCATGTGTCTCGGGAAGCATAGGGGAAAATAACCCTTAGTGGTGGAAACGTAGGAACAAATCCGACCGAGAGGTTCATGAGACGACTTCAACTGGCACACCTGATAATATGATTAGAGAGTGCAGCACACACGGATATTTCTCGGATGATGACCTTTGCCCTGCGTGTAATTCAGAGGGTAAGTTCATCATGAGGGGGAATGAACGAGATTCACTAGCAAGAAGGCTAGCATTGGCCCTTAGGCACGCTCCGGAAAAGTTTGATTTAGAGATGGACATCAATGGCTGGATCGATATTAAAGACATAATAAGGCAATTTAAAAAGTCAAACGAGAGAAGATATCATTGGTTAAGACCACATCATTTCAGGGCTATTGCAGAGACCGACCCAAAGGGACGATACGAAGTTAGAGGAAATGTAATCAGAGCCACTTATGGGCACAGTCTAGAAATTGAATTGGATCTACCGACTGATAACATCCCACCTTCTCTATTCTATCCCTGCTCTCCAGACGAGGCAGACAATCTTCTGGAAGTGGGAATTTCCCCTAGTGGGAGGTCACATGTCCATCTTTCGGCTACGATCAGATCAGCAGCTGAAGCTGGTAAAGTTCATCACAGTAGACCTACGATATTGGAGGTAGATACCGCATCAATGGTTGCATCTGGAGAGACGGTATGGCACGCAGGAGTTACTGTTTACTTAGTTGACTCGGTAGAAGGTGAATACCTCAGTGTACTACCAGATGATAATCCAGAATTCCAGCTGGCTAGTGCAAAGTGGGATGAAGAAGAGTAGTTAATTTTCTTCTCCGCAAATAGGGCAGAAGCTGAGATCCTCCACTAAAACTGAAGAGCATTTGATACATTTCTTGCCATCACTAGTAGAGACTGCATGGTCTCTGTTGTCTATAGACCTGACAGAGGTGCTCCTCTCAATGAAAGGTGCAGGCGAATCTAGCGACTCTAATTTCTCCAAAGACTCTCTAAAGTATATCGCTTCTGATATCGCAGATTCAATGTGTGATCTTCTTCTATCCCTCTCAATAGGATCTTCGATGTGCTCTGTGGCAACAAGCTTCGATTGAAGCCACCTTTGAAAGATTTCGATTTCCCCGGGGTCAGACATATATGTCCCAAACCCCAATATGAAATGAACCTTTCAATAATATGACAGGAGAACCCAAATCTAAACAGTGCCTCAGACCCACATGGCTGCAAAGGTGGTAATGAAGTTAGGAGGGGGCCTTATCACGGATAAATCCTCATTCAAAACTGCAAAAAAGGGAGTTATTGACTCTATATGCTGTGAGATTTCAAAGATGATTTCTAATGGACATACAGTAATACTAATCCATGGTGCAGGTTCATTCGGACACCTACTTGCTAAGAAGTGGTCTTTAGCAGGAGGCTTAGATGATGAAATATCAAAGGAACAGCGAGATGCTGTAGCAAGAGTTAGGTCAGATATGGCAGAGCTGTGTGAGTATGTGACTGATTCTTTGAATAGTTATGGGGTCGAATCCGCGGTTTTCCCACCCTCACTTTGGGCAATGGAAACGGGAAGAGACTTCATTGGGGATCTTGATATCTTCGAGAATATCCCTGAAGGCACCGTTCCAGTATCCTTTGGAGACGTAGTCAGTGTTAGCGGAAGAGCAGAATTTGGTATACTTTCAGGAGATGATTTGATGGCTAGGGTATCACTTGAGTTGCCTTCTGTATCTCATTCAATTTTTCTACTAGGGGACGTAGATGGTATGATGGATATGCCCCCAAATTCAGAAGGATCAAGGCTCCTACCGATTTGGAATGCTGAGGAACATATCGAGACTTCTCACAATTCCGAACAAGATGTTACAGGAGGAATTGAACTGAAAGCAACTAGAGCATCGCAGATATCAAGAGGTGTTGATGAAGTTTGGTTCATTAATGGAAATCACCCGGAAAGAATTAGCCAGCTTCTAGATGAGGGCATCACCATTGGTACCAAAATACTTGGATGATTGGATTCTGTTATATGTCGATGGTTTCTCGGCATGTCATGGTCGATGTTGCCAACGCTCTCTCTGGGCATGACAACTCGCAAGCCGAGATGATGGCTGAGCGCTGTATTTTAGTTGATCTGGATGATAATATGATTGGATCCGAGAGTAAATTGGTCTGTCATAATGAGGAAGGTATGCTTCATAGGGCATTCAGTGTTCTAATATTCGATTCCGAGAATAGATTACTGATTCAACAGAGGTCCCATGATAAAATCACATTTCCTGGAATTTGGGCGAATAGCTGTTGTAGCCATCCATTAGACATTGAAGGAGAGAATGGCGATCCAATCCAGGGATGTATTAAAGCGGCCAAGAGGAAACTCCCCCAAGAGTTGGGGATAAATCAAGATATTGCAAACTCCATGGAATTCCTCCATCTTGGCTCATTTCAGTATATGTGCAGATGGAATGAGGAATGGTTGGAGAACGAAGTAGACCATGTTTTGATGGCGAGAGTCGATAGCTTAGAGATCGTGCCTAATGACAATGAGATTTCTGATCATAAGTGGATAGGGCCTGAGGGCATTAGACAGATTATGGAGGGTTCTGGTAATTGGGAGGGGGAAATTGTGGCTCCATGGTTTAGATTATTATGGAGTGAATTTCTCGAAGGACTGTATCCAAATTTTGATGATATTAAGGAACGAAGTGAGGTTGTTGTATTCGGGGAAGTTTCAATGGATGGTGAGCAGGTTTCACCGGGCTCCTCATTGATGGGTGCATTAAAGGAACATAGAGAGATCGTGGAGAACGAAATTCTTTCGAGTTTGTCAAAGATAAAGCAAGAGAGATTGCATGGTGCTATGAAGCACCTATTCACTGGGGGTGGAAAGAGACTCCGGGCGATCATGCCGAAATTAGTAGGAGATGCGGTAGGTGAATCGAATCCCGGGCATAATACCTTAGGCGCATCCATAGAAATAATTCATAATTTTACTCTGGTACATGATGATATCATGGATCAGGACCCAATTAGAAGGGGTTTGGACGCTGTTCATGTGGCATATGACGATGCTACAGCAATAAATGCAGGTGATGCAATGCTAGCTGTGGCCTTTGAGATTTTGGCTGAATCTGAGCATATTGCATCTGACGACCTAGTGTTCCTAGTGAAGTCCATCGGAGAGATGGTTAGGAGGGTTGCTGAGGGACAGATGATTGATATGGAGTTTGAGAAAAGGGACATGGTCTCTGAAGAGGAGTACATAGAAATGATCGCTGGAAAGACCTCAGCGATGTTCGAGACTTGCGCGATGACAGGTGCAAAACTTTCCGGAGCATCCGACGAGGTTGTAAAATCTCTAGCAGAGTGGGGACTTAATATGGGACTATGTTTCCAGCTGATGGACGATTTAATTGATATCACTGGGGATACTGAAACTCTCGGAAAGCCAGCAGGTTCGGATATATTGCAAGGAAAAAGAACCCTGATTGCTATTCATGCCTTGGACTCTGGAAATCATCTCCCTTCCTTCACAGAGGCATATGGATCGGGAGAATGCTCGCCTGATTTACTCGCTGAAGCCGTTCAGGAGCTTCATGACAACGACTCCATAAGATATGCCAAAGATAGAGCAATGTATCATCATTCTAAGGCTCATTCATGCCTCGATATACTAGAAGAATCGGAATCATTGACAATTCTGAGACTGTCTCTTATACACATCTGACGCTGCCGACGAACATAGGCGT
>CAXHFM010000113.1:0-3739 GCA_964016345.1 uncultured Candidatus Poseidoniales archaeon
GATGCACGTAAGTCTCGTGGGCTCGGAGATGTGTATAAGAGACAGGTTCACTGGTATTGTATCTGGGATCGTTCCTGTAAAAAGCGTAGAGAATAAAGGTAGTTTTTGGGCCATAACTGTGGACCTTGGAAGATTCAAAGAAGGCTTAGAAATAGGTGCAAGCGTATCCCTCGACGGAGTTTGCCTTACAGTAGTTTCAATTGACGAGAATATTGTCCAATTTGACATAATTGAAGAGACCCTCAATAGGACTACCTTTGGAAGTATAAAAGCTGGAAAAAGCGTAAATGTGGAGAGGTCTTTGAAGGTGGGAGATGAGTTAGGAGGACATATTCTTTCTGGCCATGTCCTTACCACAGCCAAGATAATAAAAAGGATAGAGAATGAAGGCTCTATTGATCTATTGATAGAGAATAAAGAAGAGTTCTCGGACTACATTCTACAGAAAGGATATGTTTCGATTGATGGGATGTCACTAACAATAGGACGAGTAACGGAGGATTATTTTTCTTTACACATAATTCCGGAAACGCTTCGTGTAACTACAATCGAAGCAAAATCAGAGGGAGATAGGGTGAATATCGAAATAGATTCTAGAACACAGGCGATTGTCGACACAATCAGGAACATGGAGGCAACATCATGAGTGGGAAGATTGCAATAGTGTGTGGATCATTTCACAAGCCAAAAGTTCAGAGAATGCTAGAATGGGCAACTGATGAGGCAATCAAGAACGATCTTACTGTAGAAGAAGTTGTTTGGGTTCCAGGGGCCATGGAAGTGCCGTTAGCCTTAGATCGGTTGTTATTCAGAGATGACATAGAAGGTGCCGCGTGTCTTGGGATAATAGAGAAAGGACAGACTCAACATGGTCTAGCTATGGGGCAGGCAGTCATAAAGTCAATTATCGAGCTTCAAATTGTCCATGAAAAGCCCATAGGGCTTGGAATTATCGGTCCTGGTGCAGAGCCGGAACATATTGAACCCAGATTAGAGCCTCATGCTAGATCGGCAATTGGGGCACTTTGTGACATGATTGAGTGATATTTAGAGAGGCATAGTTGAAGGACGTCCCCCCATTGGGATATTCGTGGCAGGTACAGTACGTAACGTGATAATAATTGGCTCGGGGCCTGCTGGATACACAGCTGGACTTTACTCAGGTAGGGCTCTGTTAGAACCTCTAATGTTTGCTGGATATATGTCAGGAGGGCAATTAATGCTGACCTCTGACGTTGAAAATTTTCCGGGATATCCTCAGGGAATCGGAGGGCCTGAGATGATGATAGAATTACGTGAACAGGCTGAAAGATTCGGTCTTGAGGTCCATGATAAGAATGTCGAAAGGGTTGATCTCAGCAAAAGGCCTTACTCTGTCTGGGTGGAAGGAGAAGAATACAGATCAGAATCATTAATCATTTGCACTGGGGCGGAATCGATTTGGCTAGGAGTCGAGGGCGAAGAAGCTCAGAAGGGAAGGGGCATTTCCACTTGTGCAACATGCGATGGCGCATTCTTCAAAGATGAAGAGGTAATCGTTGTCGGAGGAGGAGACTCTGCTATGGAAGAAGCGACTTTCCTAACTAGATTTGCTAAAAAGGTCACTATTATCCATCGCAGAGATGTTTTTAAAGCTTCAAAAGTAATGTATGAAAGAGCTGCAAATCACGAGAAAATAGAGATTAAGACATTCAAGAATGTGAGCTCTTGGCTTTCAGATGAGAATGGACTCACTGGAGCTATTTTAGAAGATTCTCGAGATGGTAGTAAAGAAAATATTGATTGTACTGGTGCGTTTATTGCCATCGGGCATAAACCAATAACAAAATTCCTAGAAGGGCAACTTGAGACGGATTCCAGTGGATATATCCTGCATAAGGAGAATACCATGACCAGCAAAGATGGGGTCTTTGCGGCTGGGGACGTTGTCGATACCAGATATCGTCAAGCGATTACTGCGGCGGGAATGGGTTGTCAGGCTGCTATTGATGCCGAGAAGTGGTTAGAAAGCCACCATTGATATTTTTGGAGGATAAGGACAATGTCCTTAATGCCCACAGGACATGTCATGGACAATGGCCTTTCGGATGATAACCGACAAAGATATGCCAGGCATTTGGTACTACCCAGTGTTGGTGAAGAAGGTCAGATTAAGCTACTCAAATCATCGGTTCTGGTGGTCGGAGCAGGCGGGCTAGGGTCTCCTGCAATGTTGTACCTAGCTGCGGCCGGAGTAGGTAGAATAGGGATAATTGATGATGATTTCGTGGAAGAGTCTAATCTTCAGAGGCAAATTATCCATTCCACGTCGTCAATTGGAGATGCTAAAGCAGAGTCTGCAGCTGAGAGACTCCGTTTACTGAATCCAGGAATTGTTGTGACTCCCATCGTGAACAGATTGACCGAAAGTAATGCTTTGTCTGTGATTAAAGACTACGATATAGTCATTGATGGAACAGATAATTTTGCCTCGAGGTATCTTATCGGGGATGTATGTGAAATTTTGGGCAAGACATGGATATTCGGTAGTATCCATCGTTTTGAGGGACAGGTATCGACATTCAATTTTCAGGACGGGCCAAACTACAGAGATCTTTTTCCTAGTGCGCCACCTCCTGAATTGGCACCGAATTGTTCAGAGGCAGGGGTTCTTGGTGTTCTTCCAGGAATTGTTGGAACAATTCAGGCTACTGAGGCTATCAAAGTCATACTAGGAATTGGTGAAGTTATGAGTGGGAAGCTTCTTACAATAGATTCTTTGAAAATGATTACTAGGGTCCTGTCATTCGACACAAATCCAGAAAGGAGCCGTGGCTCTGGAATTGGAAAAGAGGGAGAATCTATGAAGTCTATATCGCCCATGGAATTTGTTAAGCTAAAGAGCGAGGGTTGGAATCCATTCCTACTCGATGTTAGATCTGAATCAGAGGAATCAATAATATCACTAGAAGGCACTGATCTGAGAATCACGCATACGTCTATTCCGGGGAGATTTGAAGAAATTCCCAGAGGGAGGGACGTCGTGGTATACTGCAGAACTGGGGGCAGATCAGGTGCGGTTGTGAGATTCCTGGCCCAATCAGGATACGATTCTGAACGCATTATGAATTTAGAAGGCGGAGTGCATCTGTGGTCGGATACCGTTGATTCTTCAATTATAAAGTATTAAATACGGTTTTATTAGTTTCAGTGTATCGTTTTTTTATGGTATTTATCCCAAAAAAATATGATTAATTACAAAGAAAATAAAAAAAAATTCAAATTGTGGTAAAAATCTAATCTGTAAAGCGAATAATTGTTGTACTAATAATATCTCGGAGCATCATGTCCAGACGCCAAGGGATATGGAGATGCCCAAATTGCAGGAAACATCAAGTATGGAAAATAAAGAGTTTAACGACAACAAAACTAGATAGAAAATGCATGGAATGTGACAGTAGAATCAGAGTTACCCTAGATAGGTCTTCTTCTGGACAGGGGAGAAAGGAATCTGTCGAGATATGGGAAAGATCGACTAAATTAACTGATCATGAGCTGAATAAAGAGGTCGAGGCGAGAGATTCTCAGGAGCATCCACATACATCCAAAGAGAATGATGCAAGGAAGGGAGTTCACAGCCAATCTGGCCTATCACAAATTTATGCAGACAACTGGAGGCCTCTTGAAAGCCTTAATTTCCCTGGCAAAATAGAGTCTAAGCTCTGTCTCTTATACACATCTCCGAGCCCACGAGACTTAC
>CAXHFM010000114.1:0-3718 GCA_964016345.1 uncultured Candidatus Poseidoniales archaeon
AGGGCCTTAGCTAATTATCGCGCTTGCCTCTATCTCTACCAGCAACCTATCGTCGATCAATGCACCGACTTCCACACCAGTGGAGACTGGCAGTATCTCGCCGAAGAACTTCCCGTGCACCTTCGCAACCTCCATCATATACTCCCTGTCGGTAACAAAAATCCGAGTACGGACGACATCGGATAAGGCACCGCCTGCTTGCTCTATTGCGTGTTGGATTTTCTCAAGTATGTACTGAGTTTGGGCAACTACGTCCCCCTCGCCGAAGAAATTTCCTTGCGCATCCACGGCAGTAGTCCCAGCAACCTCTATGAATTGGCCGACTCTTACTGCACGGGAGTACCCAGCAACAGGTTCCCATGGCGCACCTGAAGAAATATTCACTCTATCGCTCATGAAATATTCTAGTACCTGTTTTGCATATGATACCATCGGACTAGAGGGTATTCCTTCGTAAGCACAGGACAACCCCTCAACAGCTATGTGTTGAATGCCACGGGAGCCACGTGGGCATACCAGTTGATATCGAGGAAATACGGTGAGAGCGGGGCGCTCGATCTTTCAGATTGGGGGAGGCCCGTTGCTCGAGTCTTTGCGCGTTTTCTCAGAGATAAACCGGTCTCAGTGATTCAAGTCACGAACCTCCACTTCGCTCTCACGTTGCTTTGTGCATGGTTGATTCTTCAAGGCCAGATCATTGCGGCGTGCCTCTTGCTGGTTGTCAAGGGGGTTGTGGATGCGATTGATGGTGAGTTGGCTCGGATTAGGCAACGGCCATCACATGTTGGTCGATACTGGGATACGATTGCAGACGCCATCGGACTTGTCGTGATTATGCTCGCGCTGGGGGAGAGTATGGAATGGGGAACCGCACTAGCCATTGGAATGAGCTTGGCCATTCTGATTCAGTACTCGTTATTCAATCACTTCTCTGTTCGACTTCGCGCCTTGGGATCGGGAGATACAACCAGTCGTGTGGACGAGAGGAGATGCCCCACAGCATACCCATGGGAGAATCAAAGAAGAGTCGAACTGCTCCACGGGATATATTTGATGTGTTTTTCATGGCAAGATCGATTTGTCACGACGCTGAGCGGCCCCGGAACAAAGGGTCTGAAGGTCGAGTTGACCATATCCTCAGTGTTGGGTTATGGCTTCCAATCTCTTGTTTTGGCGTCTCTTGCCGTTTTTGACAGGGTTGATTTACTGCCGACGACCGTACTTTTCGCTAACAACCTCGTCTTCCTCTTCGTAATTCTCTGTAGCCACCTGCTTCATCAGCGAGGCTCTAGCGCTACCGGCTCCATCGCCTGAGCCTGGGCCCTGTCGGCTATCTTGGCGGATACTCGTATTTTTGTATTGGAGGGATATCCTGCCAGCATGCCAGAGGGCCCTGAGATAAGGAGGGCCGCGGACAGGATAGCAAAGAGGCTGGTGGGCCGGGAGATAGAGGCGATCGAGCTTCACTACCCCCCTATCCGCGAGTTCCAGCCGCTTGTGACGGACTCCCAGATAGTGTCGGTCGCAACACGTGGGAAGGCGATGCTCACTAGGTTCGATTGCGGACTCTCGATGTACAGCCACAACCAGCTCTACGGACGATGGACGGTCAACAGGAGAAGCACCGAGCTCAAGTGGGGCAGAGCGCTGCGTGCCGAGATGCTGACGGAGAGCCACGCAGTCAGGCTCTGGTCCGCGACCGACGTTGAGATAATTCCAACAAGCGACGAGGAGAGCCACCCATTCATCTCCAAGCTGGGACCAGACGTCCTCGACGAATCATGCACGCCGGATGTCATAATGGAGATGCTTGGGGAGAAGAGGCACAGGAACAGGAAGGCATCCAGCCTGATGTTGGACCAGTCCTTCCTGGCGGGGGTCGGGAACTACCTGAGGAGCGAGATACTCCACCAGGCTGGAGTCAACCCCCATGCCAAGCCGAGGGATCTCTCGGACGAGAAGCGCAGAGCCTGGTCCGAGGAGGCCAAGCGCCTCTGCACGATGTCCTACCGGACAGGCGGGCTGACAGTTCCCAAGGAGGTTGCGGACGAGGGCAAGGAGAGGGGGGAGAGGAGGAGGTCATACCGCCATGCGGTCTTCTGCAGGAACGGCCTGCAATGCCTCTCGTGCGGTACAGAGATCTTGAGGGAGGTAATCGGGGGCAGACGACTGGATTACTGTCCGCACTGCCAGAGCAATTGAGCAAACCGATTGAAAGGAGTGGCTCAGAAGGTGAATATGGTTGGCCCTTCATTTCCAACGGGCGGAGCTGTAAAGAAAGCCGCAAAACCGCCCATTATCTTCCCCACTTCGGGAGTGGCGGCATCGAAGTTCTCCTTTGTGTCATAAACTGCGATGCTTGTAAGCTCTCCAGGGGCTACTTCGATCGTGTAGACGGATTGGATTCCAGTAATTCCCATCATGGTCTCGCGCTGGCTTTCTAACAGTTCAATGACCTCGTCCTTCCTTGAGGCGTCGTATTTGATTTGATTGACTCGACAATACATGGAGATGCTATTGGAACTCCACTTATGATTTTGTCGCTATGCTATTCGGACCTAGCTTGTGACTCCCTGCTGTCACAGGATATCTCCTCAGCATTCAGGTCCAAATCATTCACTAATTCGATGTAGGCGGCCTCGGCGTCTTCCTTGCTCATCCCGGAGATCGAAGACCAGGCATCGAACTTTACTCGGTCCCTGAATCTGAGGGCGCTGGGCCTCTTACCCGAGATGTCCCCCTCAGTGGCCTGCTTGTAGTAGGCGTAGACCTTCCTGATCGTCTTGTTGTCCATGCGCTTGTACAGCTCTTCGACCTTCTCCCTGGCATCAGTGAAGCCATTCCCGCTCACGGCTGGATGTTGTGGGTGGAGGTATTAATCTGTTTCTCAGGAGTGTAAACGTCACGCAGACTACCACTGCTCCCAGTGCATGGCTACCGCCATGACAGTGCAATCTTGCTATTGCATCGGTACCGTTTCAGGGCTTAGGCGGTGATGAAGGGAGTAACTGCCATCGCTGTTATAGCGAAGGCCGCGTACAACCCAATCAACACGGGCATTACATAATCAGACATACCGCTTCGGTACTACGTGCCCCACTTAAACCGCCGTTTTTCTCCCTGAACCGAAAAGAGCCATATCTGGATATCCCCCGCTAGGGGCGTGTCGGGGGGTTCGCGATAGCAGAAACAGTCGCACTCAGAAGCGTGCATGGCAAGTACCTGAGCGCGCAGCCCGACGGGCGTGCTGAGTGGAATCGCGACATTGCAAGTGCCTGGGAACATTTTCACCTTGAAGAGCGTCAGGGCGGTAAGATCGCACTCAAGGGCGTACACGGCATGTACGTGTCGGCACAGGCCGATGGTAGCGTGCAAATCAACCGCGGAGCGGCACCACCAGGTGGCTGGGAGGAGTTTACGGTCGAAGACCGTGGCAACAATGTAGTCTGTTTGAAGTCCTGTCATGGGAAGTACCTGAGTGCGCAGCAGAATGGCACGGCGCAGTGGAACCGTGACCATGCGCCAAGAGGTGGCTGGGAGGAGTTCCAGATAGAGTCCTCGGGCGGTACAGGACAAAGAGAATCTACAACAATTACCGCTATGCCCTCGTATGTAATCGTCGCCCAAGCCGGAAGTCCGGTAGTGAACGGGAACTACGAGCTTATGCCCGGCAAACATGAGAATAGACACTGGGGCACTATCGCCGGCCATTACCAGC
>CAXHFM010000115.1:0-3710 GCA_964016345.1 uncultured Candidatus Poseidoniales archaeon
CTTCTTCAAACGCCCTGACTCCAGATTCTTCGGATTGCATGTGGGGAGTAAGTAGAAACACATCGATATCCCCAGCACTCGCAAGCGGTTGAATGACCTCCTGATTTCCCCCATGTCCAAATTCAGATCTCTCAACTAGAAGGTCGAGTAAGAGTACACGGGTAGTACGGCTCATGCCACCCGAAACAGGCGATTGCTTGAAAGCCCCCCGTATGTACAGAGGTATGAAGCGGACATGGTAGACAAGCAGTTGATTCTTGATTCCGTAGGGCCAGTACAAGCGGTTCTTGATGCCCATGACGGGGTGGTTAATGTCATCGATACAACAGCAGGAGTGATTTCTATTTCGCTTGAGGGGGGCTGTACGGGATGCAGCGCCACACCGATGACAGCGATGCAGATCTATTATTCTCTGATGAAACTAGATGAGGTAAACGACGTCATATTCGTAAATGGAGAGCTACCTGCATACATGAGGTCCTTCATAGACGACAAAATAGGCGCAGAGAGCTAACGATTTTCCTTCCGCATCTTCATAATTTGGTGAGGATTAGCCTCTCCTTGAACATCCTTCCCCTTCAGGTTTAATGAGGCAGATATCGCTACTACAACTGCTACCAGGGCCATTGGAAGTGCCACGTTATCTGATCCCCATAGTTCACCTCCCAGTAAATGGAATAAAGTTAACAGAAGCGCTGCACTTACACAAAGAGTAGCGATAGCTCTCTGGGCTAGAACCTCTCCACTATCACTTCTGGAGAATGTTCCGATTGACATCCAAAGTACGACAGATATTCCGCACATACTCAATGAAATTGTCTCGACAATCTCGACAAGTCCACCTGCCATGAACCCCCTAGGGAGTCAATACTTGTGAGGGTTGGGGGGGTTTGTTCACCGCACGCGACATAACGAACCTTCAACAAAGGTGAGTCATGAGAGGTGACCATGGGAGTTCTGCGCGGGTTGAGCCTAGCTTCAATTGCGGCTCTTCCTGCTTTCATACTGGGCTTCATTGCATATGTGCTCATTGCATCTGTTAGAGGTTCATCTATAGACGCAACTGAGTGGGAAACATGGATGTTTCTCCCTTGCTACGGGGTCCCTTTGTTTTGTATGTTTATAGCATTCATTTTTGGAATAAGGTCCAGTAGGGTGGATGAAGAGTGAAAAGATCTGAAAAAGCCCTGAGAATCGGCGAGCAACTGGATACACTCTATCCAGAAACACCGATACCGTTGGATCATCATGATACCTATACTCTGTTGGTCGCCGTTATGCTATCCGCACAAACTACGGACAAAAAGGTGAATGAGGTCACGCCTTCATTGTTTGATATC
Source organism: uncultured Candidatus Poseidoniales archaeon (assembly GCA_964016345.1). Taxonomy (GTDB): domain Archaea; phylum Thermoplasmatota; class Poseidoniia; order Poseidoniales; family Thalassarchaeaceae; genus MGIIb-O5. The sequence continues at coordinate 1,341 of CAXHFM010000115.1, forward strand.
GCTGACTCTCCAGAAAAGATGGCCAAACTTGAAGTCGAAGAGATAAGATCTCTTATCAGAGAAGTAGGTTTAGCACCTACAAAGGCAAAAAACCTCAAGAAGATGGCAAATCAAATCATTGAGTCAGGCGGAGAAATATATCCAGATTGGGATTTTCTTGAGGGTTTGGCAGGAGTTGGCCACAAAACAGCCAGTGTGGTTATGTCCCAAGCCTTTGGGGTTCCTGCATTTCCAGTTGATACCCATATTCACCGTCTGGCTGATAGATGGGGCCTTTCCAATGGAACCAATGTAGTAAAGACAGAGAGAGATCTGAAGAAGGTTTTCCCAAAGGATAAATGGAATCAAAGACATCTTCAGATTATCTACTTCGGAAGGGAGTATTGCCCGGCCAGGAACCATGACCTGTCAGGGTGCCCTATATGCTCGTGGGCTTCAACAAAGAAGAAAATTAGACAGGGAAGGTAGTAATTTGATGATTTTTAGAGGGAGGATTACCTCATCAGGTTTCGAAAGTGGAGACTCATTGGTAATTGGTGACTGGAATGAGTCACCATTGGGAGCCTTCACCAACATAATGTGGTCCAAACCAAATGGAAGAAGGGTACTACTGTCGCCCTCTGCTGAGCATGCTGATTTTGTATCTTCCCTGTATGATTTTGATGAGGTAATAGTAACTGATATAATCGTAAATAGGAGGAGAAAATTAATTTCTATTAAAACAGATTTTCTGGAAGCCTCCATTTCTTGGGGAGTGTCATTTCCACTTCCTATTCCGAGGCCATTATGGTTCATCTCGTCCGTCGAAAATCTCTTTGGAAAAACTATTTTCGGTTCAAGCACCTATGGGATAGCGAGCGATGGTAGCAGGGAATGGTATTCAATAAGAGGAATCTCAAGAGTTTCTCATGCAGAGGCAAAAACTCCTGATTCGGATTTCGGAAAAATCGGAAAAACATCATTCGCTAAGCCATTTGGATTCAGTAGCCCTCCAAAGACCCCTACTAGCATCACAGTCAATTCTCATATCGAAAGGGAAAAGGCTTGAAGAACCTAGTAGTAGAGTGGGTAGCATGAGTGAAGTAGTCACATTGGTGGTCGGAGATGCCGCACCAGAATTTGAAGCGCCTTTGACAGATGGTTCTAAGTTCATTCTTTCACAGGTTTTAGAATCTGGAAAGGGAGTTATTCTTTACTTCTATCCTCGTGATAACACGCCTGGTTGCACATCTCAGGCTTGCGATTTCAGGGATAACTTTAGCAGAATTTCCAATAAGTCTTGGATTGTAGTCGGAGTTTCTACTGACTCTGCAAAATCTCATGAGAAATTTATTGATAAGCACGATCTGCCATTTGACTTGATTGTGGATGAGGGCGCAGAGTTGCATACCATGTATGGGACGTGGAGGGAGAAGAGCATGTACGGAAAAACATACATGGGAACTCTAAGGTCAACGTTCGCAATCTCACAACAAGGCAAACTTTCGTGGGTTGGATACAAAGTCAAAACAAAGGGCCATGTCGATCAACTGATGTCGGATTTAGGAATTGAGTGATACCATGGAATCTGACCAAAGAAGAGATTTGGTTGAGAGGTTTCTAAGGAGATGTGTAGTCTATGCTGATGAGTCCATACGTAGGAAAAGAAAGAGGGGCGAGGACGAAGAAACAATAGCCAAGTGGACCGTTTACAGAGATTTTACAGAACATGCTGCCGAGGAAGTTGCCGCTGGAGACCTAGACTCTTGGTTCGAAGACGGGCCAGTAGATTTCGAACCCGATGGTCAAGACTCAGATAAGTGACCATTTCCGCCTATCCCTAGGTCATATTTCGTCGTATCAACCCTCATCATTGCACCAGGTACCATCAGCATTGAATCATCCTCGTTTATTGCAAAGGCGTGTAGTCCAAGTCTCTCTGACATTTCCTGGACTCTTCTCTTGCACACATCCTTCTGACTGGGCATATGAGCTAGTGACCCTAGGTCTACAATTACCATGCATCCTCTGGAAAGTGGCACTGACATTCCTTCGAGTGACAGTCTATGCAATCCATCTGGTTTCAGATAGACTACGTTTCTGGACGGACTTGGAGTATACCTAAGTGTTCTTTCAGACCATTTCATTTCACCCAAGTCAATATGCAGATCCCCCTCCTGTGGGCCGGGATCTGTAGAGGTCATTTTCCTCTTGGTGTTTGAGGCAATAGCCTTTGAGGGATCAGGCAGTCCAAGCAGTCTAAACAGGTTTGCCACGATGCGCCCGAGGGCTACTCCTCAAAGAGTGCTTCTATGTCTTCATCATCCAGAGCTTCTTCTATGGACATAGCGATACTTTCCGAAACCTCCTCCTGTATATCTCCCTCATCGA
>CAXHFM010000116.1:0-3698 GCA_964016345.1 uncultured Candidatus Poseidoniales archaeon
TACACGCCTATGTTCGTCGGCAGCGTCAGATGTGTATAAGAGACAGATAGTGTACAGCATCGAATCCCATCAGGCCGGGATTTGTCTTGCCGAGAATCGCATTGAAGTTGGCGCCGTCGTAATACATAAGCCCACCAGCAGAATGCACGATGTCAGCGGCTTCAGCGATTTCAGGCTCGAAAACACCCAGTGTACTTGGATTAGTAATCATCATCGCGGCAGTATCCTCACCAACCGCTGAGCGGAGAGCATCTAGATCAATACGTCCGTCATGACCACTAGGAATCTCAACGATCTGGTATCCGCACATAGATGCAGACGCTGGGTTCGTACCATGGGCTGAATCTGGTACAATCACCTTGTCACGGTGATTATCTCCCCTTTCCCTGTGGTATTCTTGGATACACCGAATCGCGGTAAACTCTCCTTGGGCGCCAGCAACGGGTTGAAGCGTCACCGCATCCATACCTGAGCAAATCGCCAACATCTCTTGCATTTCGTAGTATATTGCCAGAAGTCCTTGGACTTGGGTGGCTGGCTGTAGGGGGTGAATACGGTCGATTCCGGGGTTCTGGACTATCTTCTCATTGAGCCTTGGGTTGTGTTTCATTGTGCATGAACCCAAAGGGTAAAATCCGGTATCAATCCCATAATTTTTCTGGGAAAGTTTAGTGTAATGCCTGACCAACTCTGGCTCACTTGCCCTTGGCCAATCAGGCAGTCTGTTTCTCCTGAGGGATTCCGGGATGTGAATTTCAGAATTCTTAGTGTGAGGAGAAGGCTGGGACCAGCCAGCATTCTTCGAGCCGTTGAAGTCGAAAATAGTATCAGACATGGTTACCCTCCACCCAAGATACAAGAGATTTCTTTAACATAGAAACATCGGATTCTGAAGTTCTCTCATCACACCCTACGAGTATCCACGATTCTCTATCTGGCCACCACTGGCCGAGATCAAAACCTCCAATTACGCCAAGTTCGAAAATATGGGACAGGGCTTCAGATGACTTACCCGGGACTTTGACGGCAAACTCTCTGAAGACCGGTGATTTCGGGAAAGCTAATTCAAGTCCTTCGACTGATGACAGTTCATCAATAGTCATCCTAGTTGAGGACAATATCCTAGTGGATAGGGTTTCCAGTCCAACAGGCCCAAGGAGAGCCATGTGCATCGCTCCCATTAGCGCGATTAGCGTCTCATTTGAGCAGATATTTGAGGTGGCCCTGTGTCTGCGAATATGCTGCTCTCGTGTAGAAAGGGTGAGTGTGTATGCAGTCTTTCCCTCGGTATCTACGCTCTGCCCCACAATTCTTCCTGGCATGAGACGCAAGAAGTCCTTTTTACAGGCGAAAATACCGTAAATTGGCCCACCTGCGGTTGGCCCTATTCCGAAAGGTTGTCCCTCTCCGACCACTATATCAGCGCCCCAATTGCCAGGTGGCTCTACTATCCCCAGTGATGTGACATCGACTCCGACAATAATGGCAGTGTTATCCCCAACTACTTCCCTCAACCTCAACAGTCCCTCGTCAAGAATCCCAAATGCATTTGGCTGCTCGACATATATCGCGCAGGACCCCGAGGCTTCGGCTGCCACGTTCAAATCCAAGAAGCCGTCTTCATTGTGCGATATTTTCCTAATATCTATGCCTACTCCTTGAGTATAATTCTCAATTACCGACATCCTATGGGGAGGGACCAATTCGGAGACATAAACGGTGTTTGGCATCTCTACTTTCTTGGATTTTACTCTAACTGCACAGGTTATCGCTTCAGCGGCGGATGTACTAGCATCGTACATGGAAACATTGGAGATCGGAAGTCCGACTAACTCTGAGATCATTGTCTGAAATTCCCACATGGCCTGAAGCATCCCTTGACTGACTTCGGGCTGATATGGGGTGTATGAGGTTAGGAATTCTCCTCTCGTGGCTATCATCGGGACCATTGATGGAACAAAATTTCTTGCCAATCCTGCTGAAATAAATGATGGTCTGCTATCCAAATTAACGTTGGCACCCAGTAATTTCTCCGCGTCCCTGAGTATTTCTTCTTCTGTTTGCGGGGGTGGCAAAGGTAATTCACCTTCTGATCTTATTTCAACGGGGATGTCTTCAAACAAATCTTTCATGGAAGACACGCCCATGATATCGAGCATTTCTTGCTCTCTTCCAAGGTTTGGCAATTGATCCACGGTAGCCCTCAGCCCATAGGAGACATAGGGAGTTTATGATTATCTTTGGTTGAGATTCTGCATGGAAGACCGACACACTCTTATTACTCCCAAGTTAGTCAGTGCATCATGAAGGTCGCAATAACTGCCTCAGATGCATTCGTAGCGCCCTACATTATTGACGCTCTTGGGGATGCTGCAGTAGTAATTCCTGACGAGGCACTAGAAGACAGTATGACTCTGGACGTCATGCTAACTCCCTGTAACGCGCTGATACACATTAACTCCCGGCCAGTCAACACAACTGTTGCTCGAAATGACCGCGAGGTCAAGATTATGATGAGGGAGGCTGCTAGGCCCGTCTTGGACGCAGTTAACCGGCATGGGGAGCTGCACATGATTATTGTTGGAACATTGAGAGTGCATCCGCCTTGGTCCCCGGGCGATGACTATTATGGCCCGGAGTCATCGTTATCGCCGAGAGATACCGCCGCTGAAGGACAGCTTTGGATTGAAGAAAATGCTCTTGAGAGAGCAGAATCAGGAAGGCCCGTCAGCGTTATCCGGGCATCAAATGTACAGGGAGTTCCACTGGGAGGCCCTCCCGGCAATGGGATTCTGCACCGTTGGGCAAATGAGAGTCAAATTGGTTGGATAAACGTACCAGGATCCGGAGATGATGTGAAAGACCTCGTCCATGTTGAGGATTTGGTAAGGACGGTGCTGTCAGTTCTTGAAAACCCGCCCCTAACCAGAGAAAGTTTCGCCGTAGGCTCTGGAAAAGGAATAACTATGAGCGAGCTGGCCAATATTTACAGTGATAAAACTGGAGCTTCTGTGGAGCTGAATCAGAATTCCGACGGAGAGGTTTGGGGAATTGTGGATGCTTGGTTCTTGGAGCATCGATGTGGGTTCAGGCCCATGGTCAGCCTCGAAGAAATGATAGATGAGGCTCTTGCAGCCTCTGGCTACTAAGAGTCAAGAATGATTCTCTTACGAATGCCATTCCAACCCGATACTGTACATGATATTTCTCCTTCATACCCATCCTTGTATACTGAACTATCTGCGTCTGATGGAATCCTAATTTCTACTTCATTTCCAGATGGTGTTCCCTGATCATATAGGGAAGCCACAACAGTATTGCCGCCTCTGTATCTATCGGAGATGCCGATTCCGAAGGTCCTTTCCACAGAAGTTATTTTGATAGAAATGTCAACTGGGGTACCTGAAAGCTCCTCCTTCAAAGAGTTCTGTTCCGATAACATTCGAGCTTGTGAGAATGACTCTACAATGGAAAAAATTGTCATATCTTCAGATTCTATCCGATTATCTGCTGACTCTTCTACCACTACATCCTCTGGCTCAAATTCAGATTGAGCTACGATCTCTTCGATTTTCTCCTCTACAACTGATTTAGAAGAATTAGTCTCGTCCGTTATTTCTGGGGCTTCTTGCAATTTTTCCTGCTCGTTAGAAACTGTCTCTTATACACATCTCCGAGCCCACGAGACTTACGTGCAT
>CAXHFM010000117.1:0-3693 GCA_964016345.1 uncultured Candidatus Poseidoniales archaeon
TGCACGTAAGTCTCGTGGGCTCGGAGATGTGTATAAGAGACAGCTATTGAAGATCATCATATCTCTGTAGGGATTCATAAAATAAATATCAGATCGATACTTTTCGCGGCTATAGCAAACTACAGGGCCCCAGCGTGGGTCCAATCCCCACTGAAGCACCTCTAGGACGAGTTGTACTTTGGACGCCTTCCTTCGATCAGAGCACTGAGCCCCTCCTCCGCATCTTCTGTACTGAAGATCTCTTCGAGTCTTTCTAGCTCGAGCTTAAGGCCATCCTCGAGGGAGGTTCCAGTTTTTACATCTGACAGTAAATCGCTTGCTATAACGAGAGCTATTGGGGCTACTCTTGATAGAGATTTTATTTGTCGTGAAGCCTTAGGGTCCTTTGGATCATAATCCTTGGGTTTCTTTCCAGAAACTAATGCGTCAATATTCACATCAGAATAGAAGTCTTTGGCGAAGATGGCAACCTCACTTTTATCATTCAATGGTTTTCCAGGATACTTCTGGTCAGGTTTCTTGCCCATCAGAGAAAACACAGTATCCTCTACATCGGAGGACTCTACTTTATGTGTCAGTAAACCTAGATCAAATGCCGTCGAGGAATCTATGAAGTTACCAGCTAGAACCGCATATCTGGCGCACTCAACACCACAGATCCTCGCTGTTCTCTGAGTTCCTCCTAGACCAGGGTAAATTCCTATCGAGGTTTCTGGAAATCTAAATTGAGTCCTCCTAGTACCAATCCTGTAATCACAAGAAAGCGCTAGTTCAAGACCTCCTCCGAGTGCCAAACCTGTCGTTAGTGCAATTGTTGTCTTATCGCATCTCTCGATACTATTGAGAACATCGTGCCCGTCAGATGTGAATTCATATATATCTTGGAAAGAGTCCTCCCGGAGCTTATCCACGAAGAATTTTACATCTGCTCCTGCGACAAAGGCTTTGCCAGCTCCTTCAAATACAACTGTAGAGATATCTCTTCTGGAATTAATTTCATCCATAATCTCGCCCAATTGGGATACAAGACTGACATTCAGAGCATTCATTGCCTCAGGACGGTTCAATCTGACTCTTGCAATTTCACCTTCTACGCTTAAATCCACATAAGAGAAATCGAACTCTTCCGTCCTTTCGGAGAACCACCCTGGGAGCTCTATCCCAGCCATTTTCGAATAATTAACGGCCATTCTCGAGGCTTCGCTAACTCCTATTTCATTAGCGATCTCGAACGGTCCTTTCGCCCATCTCAATCCAACCTTAGCCCCTCTATCGACATCCTCCATTGAGCACACCTCCTCCTCAACAATCTGAGCAGAGACAGAGAAAACCTGGCCCATAAGCCTTTCAGAGATTATTCTCACAGTGTCCTCGTCGCATTCTTCCTCATCTCCAATTTCCCATAAACCCCCCCCTTCTACTAGATTCCTTAATGAGGTTGCTCCAATATATCTAGGCGTATCTAATTGTTCTGCCAAGTAATCGGTTGAATGTAATGCGATAGGCGGGCCTGTTAGATTCATCAAGGCGAATGGGCCCATTCCAATATTGAAGGCAGATCTAGAAACCGAATCAATTTGTGCGGTGCTCCCTACTCCTTCTTCCAAAAGCTTGCAAGCTTCATTAAGCCAGGGTACGAAGAATCGATTCACCACAAAACCCGGTCGGTCTTTGCAAACAATTACTACCTTTCCCATTGACTTACAGTATTGTTCAACTTGCTTGATACTCCTCTCGGAACTTTCAACAGCTGGAATCACCTCAACAAGTCTATTCTTTGCAGGGTGGTAAAAGAAGTGTAAGCCCACAAACCTATCAGGTCTGCCAGTCGATGATGCCAGCTCGTCCACTGACAATGAAGATGTATTGCTGGCCAGGATGGTATGACTATCGCATACCTCGTTCAAAGTCTCAAAGACTGCCTTTTTAACATTAAAATCCTCAAAAACAGCTTCAATGACTAGATCTGTCGATGGATCAACATTCTCTGTCCCCACCACGCCAGTGATCCTTGACTTAATCTGCGCTACTTCCTTAGAATTGAATATTCTACGCTCCTCTGCTTCTTTTAGAAACTCTGATACAATCACTTGTCCTCTGTCTACCCATTCTTGCCCCCTATCTACCATTTGGACCTTGAATCGCTCTTGGGCACTCTTCTGTGCTATCCCAGATCCCATATTCCCCGCACCAATGATTGCCACCTTCTCAATCGGTTCCATGGCTATCCGACGAGGGGACAATCAATGAATGCAGCGGATGATTGGTTCACTTCAAACCAATGAATTTATTCAGGCTACATCTCCCACACGCCGATGTGCCACGAAGCGGGGTCATCTCGACGATTGTGATATTCCTACTTCTATCATCTGCCTCTCACATGGCAATAGCCAACAGTAATGGCAAGTATAACTCCTCGAGTGGATGTGGTTGTCATGGAGGTTCCGCCGCGTCTCCGACGCCGACTCACAATTTCCCTTCCACTTATTCGCCCGGTCAGAGCTATTCCTTGAATATAGGAATGAGTGGTGGGGTATCTGGCTCCAAGGGAGGATTCAATTTACAGGTGTCCGGTGGAACCCTAGCTACCAGTTTTGGAGTAATGAATACACAAGTTAACTCTGCAGGTAACCAAGCAACCCATCAATTTCCAGACTACAGGAGCTGGTCTCTGGATTGGACCGCTCCATCAGCTGGCTCTGGCAATGTTAACTTCGCGCTCGCAGTGATGGCGGCAAACGGAAATGGAAATAATGCCGGAGATGGTTGGGCAACTCTTACTCATCAGTCAATTGAAGACTCTGGTCCCACAAACACTCCTCCCGATGCATCATCATTGAGCTATACCCCATCCTCTCCGACTAAGGGGACTGGACTGGGGGTCACTTACACATACTACGACGAGGATGGAGATTTCGAGCAAGGCACATCTATTCACTGGTTCAGAGATGGCCTTAGAGTTACTCAAATTGATGATCTAACTGACATCCCCAACTCTTTGATTTCCAAGGATCAGAGCTGGAGAGTAGAGGTTACACCAAATGACGGAAATGAATTTGGAGATATGGTCTCACTGGATGCCATTTCAATAGGAAATACTGCACCAGTTGCAAGAGATTTGTCAATCGGGCCAGAATCTCCAATGGATGATAATGACCTCATATTGAACTGGGAGTATTATGACCTAGATGGAGACCCAAAAGATGTCCAGCAGACTACAATCTATTGGTTCTTAGATGGCTCTAGAGTACCCGAGTTAGACGGAGAAGAATCTGTCTCCAGCTTGATGATCAGGTCAGGCGATGAGTGGGAAGTTTCTATCACTCCAAATGATTCCTCGGATTTTGGACTTACTGCATACAGTGGGATAGTAGTCATAGGATCATCCAATACCGCCCCCTCAGTTTCTGCGTTCATTTCCACTACTGGAAATACCTTAACCACCGACTCCTTGCAACTACTAATCACTCCCTACGACCCGGATGGAGATACCATCCAGTCCACTGAAATTAGATGGTTCAGAGATTTTGCAATGGTGGCAGCATTCAATGATGAGACGACGGTTGACCCATCTTTCACCTCGAAGGGAGAAACGTGGGTGTCCCATGTTAGAGTATTCGATGGCCTAGTCTGGTCTGAGTGGTTCGTAACCTGTCTCTTATACACATCTGACGCTGCCGACGAACATAGGCG
>CAXHFM010000118.1:0-3692 GCA_964016345.1 uncultured Candidatus Poseidoniales archaeon
ACACTAGAGGAGATTATAGCAGAAGAGGAAGCGACCAAGAAATCTGCTTCTGAACTAGAACAAGGCGAGGACAATACCCAAAATCAAGACCAAATTGAGGATGAAACCATTGACTCGGAGTCCGAAATGGAACCTGAAGAAGAGATCGATTACGAAAGTATGACAGTAGCACAACTCAAAGTATTGCTCAAAGAAGCAGGGAAGCCAGTTTCCGGTAAGAAAGCCGATCTCATTTCTAGAATTATGGAGTAATACAATGTCCCGCATAGCGGTGTTATGCGGTACCGGCATGAGTAGCTTATCAAATGACATATCACCGGACAAAAATACTGTCGTTAGGGTAGAAACAGATTGGGGCGAAGTACCTGTAACAATATCCCATTTGCCAGAAGGTATGGTGGCGGTAGTGGATAGGCACCACTCAATCGGTGTGAAAAGAAAACCCCCTCACATGATTGAACACAGAGCAAATGTAATGGCCGTAGTTAGTATGAAACCTGATCTAATAATAAGTATCAATTCAGTAGGTTCAATGAGGGACGATTTTCCACCTGGTAAGATTGGCATCACCTCAGATATTCTGGATTTATCCATCAAACCATGGACATTTTATGATGACGACGCTCATCATTCTGATAGGACCTCGCCCTTCGATTCAGATGCTGTAGCGATTTGCGCAAAATCTCTTCTAAAAAATCAAGGATCCGTCCTACAGGGAATCATTGTTGCCCAATGCGTGGGTCCCCAATTCGAATCTCCCGCCGAAATTTCAGCACTGGAAAGACTCGGTGCTGATACTGTTGGTATGACGTTAGGGCCGGAAAGCAGACTAATATCTGAGACCGAGATTCCACATTTAGCTCTCGCATGTTCCTCTAACTGGGCTTCTGGAAGAGACCCCACTAACCCGAGAGCCAATATTGATCATCACTCAGTCGACAAACTTGCTTCCACCATGCGGGAACTAGTCACTTTATGTATCAAATCTCTTGTTAAAGAATTTACAAAGTAGAAGTCAAAGTTGATTTCTAACCTACCTCTCCGATTACTATGAATCGGAAAGTGACCGTGGATGACTGGATATCGAGTGACGTGTCTGTTCATCCCGATGGCTCTTGGCATACTATGATGGGGAGAGTAGCACAATTCCATCATAAACACTCATTCCAATCCCCAGAGAATAATGGTCATGATATGGGCTACAGATTAGCTCTAACAGTTGAGGAACTGGGTGAATTATCAGCGGCCATAACCAAAGGAAAACCACAATCTGAGGCTTCTGAAGAGCTTGCAGATCTACTGATACTCATACTCGGACATTCCTTAGCAATGGAGGTCGACTTGGAGACAGAATTTCATAATAAGATGGACAAGATAATGAAAAGAGAATCTAAGAGGGGAAATCTGGGTATCCGAGTTACAGAGTATCATGAAGATCAAGACCCGACAAATTCCTTCAACTGAGTGGGTTTGAGATATTTTCCGAAATCATCGTATGAAACTTGACATCAAACTACTCACTGGAGTCGGTAAAATTATCGCTGAATCCAGCTATCCATAAACTGATTACAATTCCACCAATTTGTAATAGTAGCCTTACTATATGTCCAGTCTGAGATAATGAAGCACCATCTCCTAATTCGATATCATAAGTCCACATGTAAAGATTAGCCGGATAGAGCATTACGAGAAGAAGGGCACTAGCTAAACCAGCCTTTCTCCTGAAATAATGTCCCGAACTAAAGAATATCTCAATGCTAGAGATTATTAATCCCAAGCCAACTAATATTTCAGCCACTCCACTGGCCAAAACCCAGAACCTTGCCGATCCAAATATTGGTGGAACTATTGGCTCAAACCAACTGGTATCTGTAAAATGAAGAATCCCTACATAGAAAAAGAATGAGCCACCGATGAGAGCGGAAAAACCCTTCACAATTTTAGGAATACTGTCGAAATTCATTCACGGTCGCTTCCATACTGAATAGGTCGTTCGGAACTCATTATTTTCATCTATCTCTGTATATTCGATTTCCTCTTCTACCCAATTTTCTCTATCCCATGTTGGAAACTTAATGTCCCCGCTACCAGATGTGTGTACTGTCGTTAGATGTATCTCTGTGGCCTGTTCAAGAAACATTTCATAAATTTGTGAGCCACCAATTATCCAACATTCTTCACACCCATCTGCATATGCTATCTCAATAGCTCTGCCAGGATATAGGGCATTATCAGCCTCATCGTGGTGCCATTCGGTATCTCTCGACATCACGATATTGAGTCTTTCTGGGAGTGGCTGAAAGCTATTCGGGAGAGAATCCCAAGTTTTCCTGCCCATAATTACCGCATTAAACCCATCACCTTCTGTGAGTCTCTTGAATCTGGTCAAGTCACTGGAGAGTCTCCAAGGCAAACCATTACCCAGTCCGATATATCCATCTTCGTCCATTGCAACGATTATTGAAATATTCATTTTATGACCTCAAACTGAAATCGGAGCAGGAATATGAGGATGGTGTTCGTAGTCCAGAATTCTGATGCTAGAGTATTTGAATTCATCAATGGATTCTACATCACTGTCTAACTCTAATCTAGGTAACTTAAGAGGCTCCCTCCTTATCTGCTCTCTAGCTTGTTCTATGTGGTTACTGTAAAGATGGCAATCTCCCCCAGTCCAGATAAACTCCCCAGGTTCAAGATTACAAACTTGTGCAACCATGCATGTCAAGAGACTGTATGAAGAGATATTGAAAGGCACCCCAAGAAAAGCATCCGCACTTCTTTGGTATAGCTGACAAGATAGCTTACCATCTCTGACATAGAACTGGAAGAAAGCATGACAAGGCATAAGTGCCATCCTATCCAACTCCCCGACATTCCAGGCAGAAACTATTATCCTTCGACTTTCAGGATTCTCCTTTATCATCTCCACAGCATTACTGATTTGATCTACTACCTTTCCGTCAGGAGTTTCCCATCGCCTCCATTGCTTTCCATAAACAGGGCCCAGATCACCATTCTCATCTGCCCATTCATTCCAGATTCTGACCCCGTTCTCTCTCAGATAGCCTACGTTAGTTTCACCCGATAGGAACCAAAGAAGCTCATGGATAACACTAGGCCAATGAACCCTCTTTGTAGTTACTGCTGGAAATCCCCCAGAAAGATCAAATCTCATCTGATGCCCAAATAAAGAAACAGTTCCGGTACCTGTTCTGTCTTCCTTCACAGACCCCTCATCGAGAATCCTCCTGAGGAAGTCCAAGTATTGCTTCATCATCCTCACGTCACGTTGGCAGTCCTTCAAGGATGCGGCTGTTCAGGGTGCTCCCATTTCTTCTATCGTCCGCATTAATTGATCTGTGAACTTGCGATATAGGGACTTCATTATCGTGCTCCTCCCGTGTTCATCTGCCGAACCTAACGTCTCCAATTGACTCTTGGAGAAGTCACCACCATCGTTTGAGACGAGCCATTCTCCGAATGTTACTGGCACTCCAATATGGATATCTATGGCTTTCCAGAACCGAATAAAGTTCGCACCGGGGGGCATTACCTCCCTTGAGCCAATGATACAGATTGGAACTATGGGAATATCTGGGAAACTAGCTGCAAGTCTGGCCACTCCAGTCTTTCCATTCTGTAGGAACTGTCTCTTATACACATCTCCGAGCCCACGAGACTTACGTGCA
>CAXHFM010000119.1:0-3662 GCA_964016345.1 uncultured Candidatus Poseidoniales archaeon
TACACGCCTATGTTCGTCGGCAGCGTCAGATGTGTATAAGAGACAGTATCCATTCTCGCATAATTGATATCAAACGCAGCAATCCAAAATGTCACTCCCAGGGATATGAAGAAAATTGTTGGATACCAAAGGAAATCGGTATTTCCATCGTTGAGTCCTGTAATTGACGACCATCCATGAACGTCTGCCGTGACGGCGAACCATGCCCCGGCGGGCGCTAGTGCGAGACAGAGACCCAGCCAAAAATGGCATAGCCAGGTGTAACGTTTTGTGTATGGGTAGATAACGAAAACCAAGACTGGAAGCCATGCCATCATCAATGCAACTTCGTTGAGTTGCCAAGCTCCAACCAATAGCATCACCAGAAAGATTGTCGAGAGACTCCAAGCGGTTTGCATCGACATAGCACCCGAAACCAGGTGACGATTTGCCGTTCTAGGATTCGAAGCATCAATGTCTCTGTCTATTATACGATTCAAAGCCATTGCAAGTCCGCGAGCACCTATCGCTGCTACTAAAATCCACAAAATATCGATTCCAAACTTCTCAGAGGAAATATCGCTAATGAACTGATTATGTGCAAGAACATATCCAATCAGGACAAAGGGGAGAGAAAAAAGAGTATGCTCAATTTTTACGAACTCCAAAACCTCTCTAAAGCCCATTAAAAACCGCCCTCCTCGAGCCACGAGTCTACTCTATCAAGAACATCTTGGTCATGCAATGTAACCCCTGGCCATCTCCTCACAGGAATCGGGCCTTCCAGTGAAGGTATAGGCGCAGTAGCATCCCAGCAAACTCTGGTCTTGTCTAGATCAAAGTGAAGATCCCGTCCTACATCAAATCTACAGAAAAACTGCCAAAGGAGTATTCTCATCCAACCCTCGTCATACAGATCAACATCTGAATCTGTAATGAACAACCATCTCAGGCTCTCTGCACCCTCCAAATCCCATATTGAATCCATGATAGTCTGAATCTTGACCCGTTGCCTTAGAGCTCCCTCTTCGTCATTCTCCTCGACATTTTCTTGTGGGGAAGGCCCTCCTTCAATTTTCGTGGTCACCACGAGCATAGAAGATCGTAGAAAACGAGCTTGTATCACTCCATCTACCCCAGATGCCGAAACTTCGAGAGACTCAGGACATCCCCTCAGAGACTCTCTCCTACCTCTTGGGTCGTCTTCAAGAGCAGTCGTCGCATCTATCAGTAGCTTGTCGTGGATATTATCCCAGGGGGATGCATGAGCTAGTGAATCAGCAACCATCCCAGGGAGAATTATTAGGTCCTCAGAAATATTTACCTTTGAGTCGAGAGCATCTAGTAAGGAGCCAAGGTCTTTTACATCATGATCGGGATCGACGGCTACTATTGTTTTCAGGAACATCATTTGTCCCGCCCCAAGGAGCCCCAGTGCAGTTTTCCTACCTTGTCTTGGGTACCTCTTTTTCGATGATACTATGGCTAGATTATGAAAACCGGTCTCTAGAGGAAGAAACAGACCTAGGACATCTCTGTGTTGAAACTGCAATACGGGTAGGAAAGCATCCCCTATTGCCTCTCCCAGGTATCCATCTTCCATAGGAGGAACTCCCACTATCGTCATCGGAACCACGGCGTCCTTTCTGTGTGTAATTGCTTCAATATGCATTATCGGATACTGATCAGCAAGAGAGTAATGTCCGAAATGATCTCCGAAAGGCCCTTCTTCTCTGGTCTCGCCAGGAATCATGTATCCTTCGATAACTACGTCGCAATCCGCAGGAACTAACAGGTTATTAGTAACACATTTTGTTATTCTGAGACGTCGCTTTCCAAGCAATCCCGCAAATTCATATTCAGAAAGATTATCTGGAAGTGGTGAAATGGCACTAAACATCACTTCTGGTGGACCTCCTAGGCAGATTGCTACTGGCATTCTTTCCGAGGAAGCATCAGCATGGTCTGCTCCGTGCTTGTGTGCCTGCCAATGGAGTCCCACCTCTTTGGGACCGAATACTTGACTTCTGTACATTCCCATATTGTGAATTCCCGTATCAGGATCTACTGTAACAACGAGAGGTAGGGTCATGTATCTGCCCCCATCTTTTGGCCATGTCTTGGGTATGGGGAGCCTAGTCACATCAGGATCTCTAATCACGACCTGTTGACACGCTCCCTTCTTGACCTTCATTGGAGCCATAGACATTCCCTCGAAAGCCAAGCCTATTCCGGTCCAGGGTGCCTTTAGGATGCCTCCAATATCGGGCTTCATCAGGGCGACCATTCTCTCTCCTATCTCTTCAGGCCTATTTACGCCAAGAGCGTGGTTTGTCCTGTCTCTGGTTCCAAAGAGATTCATAGCTAGGGGAATTTCACTTATTGTTCCATCTGGAAGCCTAGGCTGTTCGAATAAAATTGCACTACCTCCCCTCTTGACTAACCTATCTGCAAAGCATCCAGCTTCAAGCTCAACGTCTACTGGATCGGCTACTCGAATGAGCTCCCCAGAGTCTTCCAGAGACCGAATGTAACGGGCCAGTGTACGCCAGACCATGTACCTCCGGAGCACTCACAATAGTAGAAGGTTCGCTCATCACCACAGGTGGCCCGACCGACGGATTCTTTTGAGTGGCTCCTCTCGGAGAGACATGAGTGAGGACATGACCATCTGTGACGTTTTGGTTATCGGCGCAGGACCAGGTGGGGGTAATGCCGCTCTCCAATGTGCTAGACTGGGCCTAGATACCATTATTGTCGAAGATCATGATGAGATAGGAACTCCCGTCCACTGTGGAGAATGTATCTCTGACTTAGCCTGCCAGAACTTGGGACTCAAACTACCGGAACATGTAATCAGTAAGAGCGTCAAAGGAATTAGGGTAATTTTTCCAGACGGAACCGAGAAATGCCTGTCAGAGGAAGGATATGTTTTGGAAAAGCATCTATTCGAGCAATGGATAGCTGAGTCTGCTGTAAGTAAAGGAGCCAGACTCTGCCTGAGTCACAAAATTACAGGAATGCAGAAGGCATTCGAGGGCAAAAAATTCTCAGGGTGGCTCTGTGAGGGAAAGGGGGACCTCTTCCCCATCCAAGCCAAAATAGTCATAGATGCTTCCGGAGTATCTTCAGTTTGCTCGAGACTATTGGATCTAAACCCAAGAGGAAAGGTCGTCGCAGGGATGCAATACGAGCTTGAAGGTGTACCAACCGATGGCTATCTCGATTTCTACATATGGCCCTCATACGCCGAGAAGGGGTATCTCTGGATGATTCCTAAGTGTGATGGTAGGGCAAATATTGGGCTAGTTACAGAGGATAAGCCCAGAACTAAGAAGGCGCTCGATGAGTTCATCGAACATACACATTTCAAGGGACTTAACCAGAATCTTCCTTCTTGGAAAAAGAAGGGAAACCCAGCTTTCGGAGGCACTATTCCTATTTCTGGGCCTCATGAAAACACCCATTACGATGGATTATTGTTAATTGGCGATGCCGCTGGATTCACCTCTCCTCTATTCGAAGGGGGCTCTCACTTAGCATTGAAATCCGCTGTCTTCGCTGCCCAGACTGCAGCAGAAGCAATTTCTAGTGACGATCTTTCATCTGAAAAATTGTCAAAGTATTCTAAGCTCTGGAACTGTCTCTTATACACATCTGACGCTGCCGACGAACATAGGCGT
>CAXHFM010000120.1:0-3638 GCA_964016345.1 uncultured Candidatus Poseidoniales archaeon
TATTCAATCTAGTAGGGCGTTCAAGCTATGAAGAAATAACTGATTGGCGACAGCTCAACCCTATGGACGAGGAACGTCTGAGAGACAGGGGCATGAATAGGGTGACTGATGTGGCCCTTCCAGAGAGGGTATTCAGAGAAATTGAGGAGGGCCTGATGTCACTTTGGCAGGATGCGTCGGAGGTTGGGGATCGAAGGTTTCCCCATGAGTATCTATACGACCTTCTTATTCATGGTGAGTTGGAGTTCGATATCGATTCTGAGAATTCTTGGCTGGCTTGTGCTGCTGATGCCAATCTTCCTATTTTCACCCCGGGATGGGAGGATTCAACACTCGGTAACATCCTTGCGGCCAGGGTACTAGACAGGACAGTCAAAGATTCTTCGATCATCAGGGGTGGTCTAGAGGCCATGCAGGCCTTGGCGGACTGGTACAGAGAGGACGACTCTCCTACTGGAATCCTTCAGGTAGGAGGAGGGATTGCAGGTGATTTTGCGATTTCGGTGGTTCCGATGCTTCGACAGGATGTTGGGTTGGATGTTCCTAGATGGGCGTGGTTTGGACAGATTTCTGAGTCGAGACCGTCCTATGGGGGATACTCGGGGGCCCCGCCCAATGAGAAAATCAGTTGGGACAAGCTAGATGCCTCTACTCCAAAATTCGTTATTGAGTCGGACGCTACAATAGTTCTGCCACTCCTGCTATCGCTATTGGAATGATTTGGAGTAGGTCTCGCAATTCTCCGATATTCTGAGAAGCTGGTTGTATTTTGATGTTCTATCGCTTCTAGCCGGTGCTCCAGTTTTGATTTGTCCGGCGTCTGTACCTACTGCTATGTCAGCGATAATAGAGTCTGCAGTTTCGCCTGATCGATGACTGATTATAGTACCATACCCAGCGGCCTTAGCCATTGATATGACCAACAGTGTTTCAGTGACTGTTCCGATCTGATTGAGCTTTATGAGAATTGCATTCGATGCTCCCATCTCTATGCCTCTGGCGAGACGATCGGGATTGGTGACGTACAGGTCATCTCCTACAATCTGTACTCTATGCCCTTCGCGCTTACAGAATTCAACCCAAGAATCCCAGTCGTCCTCGCCAAATGGATCCTCGATTGAAACAATTGGATATTCATCGAGCCACGATGAGTATAGGAGACCCAGCTCTGAGCCACTTATCACCTTCCCATCTATGTGGTAGCCATCATCCTGCAAGAATTCCTGGCTGGCTACATCTAATGCAATCGATACTTCCTCTCCTGGCGCATAACCCGCTCTGGTAATTGCTTCGACAACATAGCGTAGGCCTTCCTCGTTACGAGGTAGGTTTGGAGCGAAGCCCCCCTCATCGCCGACTCCACCAAGTAATCCCGCTTCCTTTAGCACGGCCCGGAGTGAATGATAGATCTCAGTACCTGCACGTAGCGCTTCTGAGTATGAGTCGAAACCATGAGGTACTACCATAAATTCCTGTACATCAACATTCGAATTTGCATGTGCTCCTCCGTTGAGGATATTCATCAGAGGTACTGGAATCGAGGTGTTTCCGTCTGAGAGGTGTTGCCATATGTTGCCACTTCCGACAGCGGCCCTCAAGCAAGCCATAGAAGCGCCAAGCATAGCATTGGCACCTATTTTGCTCTTATTGGGGGTTGAATCGATAGTCATCATTGCCGTATCAACGAGCCCTTGATTACTGGCATCCAATCCTATCAAAGCTTCTGCAATGGGTCCGTTGACGTTCGCGACCGCGGCATCAACGCCTTTGCCGCCCCATCGATTATTGCCGTCACGTAGCTCCACTGCCTCGTGACGACCTGTACTGGCTCCAGATGGGACCATCGCACGGCCAAGCGTCCCATCTTCAGTGAGACAATCTACTTCGACTGTTGGGTTGCCCCGAGAATCCAATACCATCCTTCCACGAATTTGCGATATGCGTGCCCCCATATGCCGTGGACTGACGGATATCTTCTGAATATTGTCATTGTACGCTGATCCAACAGTGGTATGTTTATTCCCCAGATTTATTCATTCAACCAGCTTAGCCATCGGGAGACCTTTGTTTGTACTTCTGGAACCTCCATCTCGGATCTGCAACACGCTTCCCAGCAAAGTTGCTCACCTGTTGGCGAAATTGAGAATAGTTCAGCCCTGAAGAGAACCCCGTCCTGATCCGAGAAATCGCACCTGTTATCATCCACAAAGCAGTGAAGAAGGTGCTTAGGATAATGGTGCATCTTACCAGATACGGGGCAACATAGCATTAGGCTTCTATCGAAGAATACCAATGATTGACCGGTGACAGTGTCAACCTCGTGGCCGACAATTCTAGTTCTGTTCAGCAGCGTGGCGACGTCGAGATTGTACCATGCTGCGTACGAGGACGGAAGGTCAAGGGAGGATACCTCATCTAGGTACTCCTGGCGACGGAGAAGATGCACTGCCTCCTCCCTTGCCATGATTCTCAAGACAAGGGGTCCCATTTGAACGCAACCTCTGAGAATAATTTCCCCATTGTACGAAAAAAGGATTTTATTGTTCGATATTTATCTTAAATGTGAAGAATAGATACAAATACTATACACAAAGCGGATAAAACTTGTATGAAGGTAGATTCTCTGGACCGATCCATATTGAATGTATTGAGAGACGCTGGCAGGTCCTCTTTTGTGGAAATCGCGGAAAGGGTGGGAGTCACAGAGAGGACCATTAGGACACGCATGAGGAGGCTAGAGGAGGAAGGTGTAATCAGAGGCTACACCATCAGAGAGTCAGGGATTGGACTAACTGCACTGATTAGACTAAAGGTTGGTCCAGGTACAGAAATTGGCTCTCTTGCAGGGGAGTTTGCGAGCTGGCAGAATGTCGAGAGTGTATACGAGGTGAGCGGTGACGCCGACTTGATTGCAGTAGTCCACGTCGATGACACCGTAGGACTCAGAGAAATGCTCGATAAGATGTGGCTCACGGCACCCGCTGAGATTAGTTCGACTCAAACTGAGTTAGTTCTGGAACAGTACTAATCATAGCTTCCACTTGACAGAGCACCCAATACTATCTGTACGGGGATTGGATATTTCCTTGCCACTCAAGAACTCGTCAATTGCATCTGAGAGATCTGAGGTTGATGCATGTGAAGGGTCTCTTGGTGAGTCGTCCATCCTGCCCCTGTAAACGACCGTCCCCGATGAGGAAACCAGATAGAACTCAGGGGTCCTCTCGGCCCCATATGATACGGCCACTGTCTGGTCTTCATCGTGGAGATAAGGATAGCTCATTCCCCTTGATGCTCTCTTGACCATGTTATCCCATGAGTCTGATTCATACTTCACTGGATCATTCGAGTTTATTCCTACGAAACCGAGTCCGCTTTCTCTAGCCTTCTCTGCAATATTCTCGATCCTTGGCTCTGAGCCTACCACATATGGACAGTGATTACAGGTGAACATGATTATTCCACCTTTACCGCCAATCACTTCAGACATTGAAACTGTACCATTTCCAGAGCTATCGTTGGCATTTGGAAGTTCGAAGTTTGGAGCATTGTTTCCGGGCTCTATAGTGTTGGCCATGCTACTGGGCATGGAAGCTGTCTCTTATACACATCTCCGAGCCCACGAGACTTACGTGCAT
>CAXHFM010000121.1:0-3536 GCA_964016345.1 uncultured Candidatus Poseidoniales archaeon
TAGATCCAGAATGCGTCCCGGTGTTGAACGTCATGGCCCACCTACAAGGGAGGTATTTATCCGACTTTGAAAAAGCTGTAAAATTCTATGATGAGGTGTTAATTTATGAGCCAGATAATGCATGGGCGAGAGACGAAAGAAGACGTTACATGAGATATTCGAATTATGATTGAGCAATTCTATACGCCTAACCCATACTCGCGGTTTGTGAACGACGGAGAGGTCCTGATAGCTGGGGTCGGAGGCTTGGGTTGTATATGGGCCACTGAGGCGCATTCAAGATGTTCAGAATTGTCTGAGTTGCTGTTGATCGACGCCGATGAGAGCTCCTTTGAAGGGGCTAGCGAGGCTAACTGTTTGTATCTCGATGCAGGAGGGGAGGGCAGAGGCGCAGCCGCTCTTCCTTCAATGGCAACACATAGGCTTAGAAATGGGATTGACTCAATTTCCTCGCTACTTGAGGATGCAGAGGTTCTTATCTTATTGACGGGATTGGGAGGGGGAATGGGATCCGGGGCTTCTGGGGAACTTGCAAGATTAGCAAATCAATACGGGTGCATGGTTCTTTCTATCGCAGGCCTTCCTTTTGCCGAACAGCCGCTTAGGTGCTCTATCGCGGAGGAGGCTATACCTTCATTAGACGCAAACTCCAGTGTATGTATCAGAGTCAGTATGGAGAGATTAGCGTGGCAGTCTAGGAGGAGGAAGACAAATTGGATGACTGGTTCAGGTTGGATAGCGGAACTCGTCGAAGGACTTGTTACTACTTTAGCTAGTGTAGGAAGAATAAATCTAGATCTAATGGACATGAGGGCCATAATTAACAAAGAAGGAAATGCAACTTTGATTGTTGGAACGGGTGTGTCTGAGAATCCTAAATCAGTAGTTGAGATGGCTAGAAATTCACCATTAAACGACATTCAGGTAGAAGGAGCTAAGGGTTGTATGATTCAAGTCGAAGGAGGTCCGGATATGACTCTGGCGCACCTGACAGAATTAACAGATTCATTCGTATCTTCCATGGACCCAGATTGTCAGGTCATCATGGGGGCCAGAGTTAGTGATGAGATGGCAGGTAAGCTCAGGCTAGTCGCAGTAGTGAGTGGGATTTAGGCTTCATTAATTAAGTGAAATCCCCTCTCAGGCCCATGGCTAAGATCAGTAAGGCCAAGAGAGGAAAAAACAGATGGATAGGATTGCAAATCAATCAGAAACCTATTTCTAGGGCCACATTAGATGACAATCTAGGAAAGATAATGGGCGATATCAACTGGAAATTATTTGATTTCATCAATACCGAAATGCACACTCTAGCAATTCTGAGGACATCTCTTAAGGATAGCTCGGATGCTAAGGAAAAAATCAATTCCATTGAAGGCTTGTCGACCCTGACCACATCGGGCAAAATTAAGCTTGTAAGGCAGAGATTGGGCATCCAAAGATAGCTACATCTTGGAGTAACTCCACTTTATTGTGTGAGAATCTGAAATCAATACTTCCCTACTGCCGTGTTCTACGCACAAGAAGCCATCACTGTCCAATCCAATAATCCTGACTTTATCATTACCTATTTTAGCCACAGCTCCTCTTGAAAGACTGGCTGACAATGCCCTCCAACCAGATATTTCCAGTGAACTCTGCTCGATATCTGGGATCATTTCCAGTCTTTCAAGAATTCCAGAAACTCTACTGTCCACAATTTTGAATAATCCTTCTAGAGAAATGTCACCCATTGTATCGCTCCAACCCAAGCATGAATTTCCATTTATTACCCTTCGCGATGAATTGATACCGATGCCTATTCTGAAACCGGGATTAGAGCTATTCGCTTCCACCATTATTCCCCCTATTTTCTCCCCTCGGATTGAGATCAAGTCATTCGGCCACTTCAGTTCGCATCCCAGAGACTCTGAAAGAGCAGCACCAATTCCTATTTGCAACATTCCAGGGGTGGATATCTCGGATGGTTGCCTGTTGATTTTCCAGGAAGCCAATAAATCCCCCGGAACAGACTCCCATTTTGATCCTCTCCTCCCTCTCCCGAAGAGTTGGTCTCTAACAATCAGTCGCTGCCATCCCTTATCTGGCAAATGAATCACCCTATCCATTGCAGAATCGCAAATTTCCTCTCTCACTTCTCTTGACCCTGAACCAGTTCTCCACATAGCAAAAACCTCTAATCTTTCCTCACCTATCCTTTTCATTTCCAATGACCTACATGACCAACCAGACTTCAACCAGTCTCTGGGACTACTAGGGCTAATGGGGTCCGTTCTAAATAGGAGAATGACGGCCAAATCATCATTTTCTACATTATCCAGACTTTTCAACAACCTTTGAGACCAGCCACCATCTCCCAAATCAGTCAGTGATGCCTCTTCGATAGGTTCCAATACCGGCTCATTAGGACCTGGCGGATTAAGATATGGTAGATTCCATACAATCAAATCAGTCTCATCTGGGACCCGCCATTCATCCTCACCAACCCCTCCCTCTCTGACTGTTACATTCCTCTCAAATCCATACCTTTCGATGTTAGCTCTTGAACAGGCTACAGCATAAGGATTGACATCATAAGATACAACATTCCAGCCGAGACTAGAAAGTACCATCGAGACCACGCCCGAACCACATCCTATCTCTATTGCGTTCGAAGCATCACCCCTCAGCCTTGAGATTGCCCTGCAGAGTAATTCGGTGTCTTCACGAGGAGGATAAACAGTTGGAGCCACGTCAATTTCCCAAGGACCATAATTTTCCGTCTCAAATTTTATTCTATTCATCTATGCTGAGCCCCCTCACTTTCCAAAACATCGTTTTTTCAACAGTAAACATTATTTGTGGGCATAATAAATTAACCT
This sequence comes from uncultured Candidatus Poseidoniales archaeon, assembly GCA_964016345.1. Classification (GTDB taxonomy): domain Archaea; phylum Thermoplasmatota; class Poseidoniia; order Poseidoniales; family Thalassarchaeaceae; genus MGIIb-O5. Next base: position 2,862 of record CAXHFM010000121.1, read on the forward strand.
TGCTTCCGGTCACACGGGAGTGGACCCGGCCACTCCTAGCCTTGCTCTTGCCGGCAGGTTCAAAAATACCCCTACGGTCCGAGGATAGCCCAGCATCAGCCATGGGCCTGTAGCTTAGTCAGGTAGAGCACCGGGCTTTTAACCCGGTGGCCGGGGGTTCGAATCCCCCCGGGCCCGCCTGCTAGCTACAGGGCCGTAGCCGATTTTGGACACTGAGGCGGGAAGAAAAATGGCAGTAAAAAGCTCAACTAAAAAGAGGCTTATCGAACTCGGAGTTTCCGAGGAGCATGCACACAAACTCGCTGATGATGCAAACATGGACGCCATTAAGAGAATGACCGTCGAAGAAGTCGCCAAAAAGGTAGGCTTAGAGTCTGGCGCCTCAGAGCTGGAAAATATTATGGGAATAATACGGGAGCAAGCTGCTTCCAGAAGAAGAAGCAGGTCCGGAAGGGTTACGATTTCTAGAACCGCCCTCCTAGACGAAGACATTCCACTTGGAGAAGACAGATTCAACGTCCTAAACCATCAGCTTGTCCCTCACCACGCGCTTGTGGCAGAAGAGGAGGAGGCTTCGGAACTTTCCCCGTGGGGCCTGATGGAAACAGAATCAGATGGAAGCAAGAGGTTAGCCTGTCTCTTATACACATCTCCGAGCCCACGAGACTTACGTGC
>CAXHFM010000122.1:0-3519 GCA_964016345.1 uncultured Candidatus Poseidoniales archaeon
CCTTGAAACCATCTAATCACCTCAGATCATCCTATCGGCTAATTCGCCAATCGCATCTCCTCTGAAACCCAGAGCGCCGCCTACGGTGTAAGCCCGCTTGATTCCGCCCCATCCTTTGCTTCCCCTGGGGGGGTGTAGCCTGAAAATTGGTTTGAGTCCTTCCACATCCTTCATTGTGGCCTCACCGGAGGCAATAGCCTCAGAAAGTTGTTTAATTCCATTGAAATTGCTGAACTCTTTGACTGTTGAGTCAGTTACTGGCTTATCGCCTGACATCCTTCCTCTCTCCTTAATCAGCTTCTCGATTGTCTTTGCATCAACTTCTCCCCACGTGATGTAATCCTTGGACTTGTGTAGCATTCCACGGTAAGAGGGATTGTCCATGACTATGGTAGCGTGGTTTACCCTGGTAAGATTAAGCATGGCCATTGTTTCACGGATTTTCCGGGTTACCCCGCGATCACTTCTGGCCCTAATTACAAGAAAACTCAACTCAACTCCCTCCCTCTGATAATATTGAGGCGCCTGTTTACTCCCTCAGATAGCCTTGTCGTGTTTAGTTGGACTAAGGCATTAAAAGTCGCCTTAGCGAAGTTAATGGTAGTACGAGTCTGCCCAGAGGATCGTGACCAAACATCGGTCACGCCAGCAAGTGTGAGTACTCTTCTTCCATAATCGCCTATGACAAGCCCCTTCCCTGCAGGAGCAGGCATTAAGGTGATTCTAGTTGATCCGGACCTTCCAGTTACCATGAAAGGAACGCTAGTACCAGGCCCTTCCGAAGACTCCCAAGATCCGTTTCCTCTCATTACTGGGATCATATTGAGTTTCGCCTTATCGATAGCCTTTCTTATTGTGCTAGCTACTTCCTTTCCTTTACAGACGGATAGTCCGACGTATCCATCGCCATTTCCAACAGCACACAATACATTGAATCTGACTCTCCTACCGGAATCTGTCATTCTCTGAATCATATTGACGGCTAGTACATCGTCGGTGATGTCTGGAAGAAGCGCATCTACGATTTCTACTTCCCTTATTGGAAGACCGGAAGAAAGTGCTTCCTCATATGTCAGTATTTGGCCGCTCATGACCATTCTACCTAGACGAGTCCTTGGTTGCCATGTCCTGAGTGCTGCGAGTGGATCTGGCCCCCCTCTCCTTCTTCCTCTGTCTCCAGCACCATCGTCGGATGACTCAAACGCCTTAGCTAGCCCTGGAGCGAGTGTTATTTCCTCGGACGTACCAGATTCTTGATTTTCCTCTTCGCTCATTTGTGTGCCCCCTCTATTGCTTCAATGGAGGCTTCCACTGATGATGATAGTGAGTCGTCTATGTGTTTTCCACTCAGCCTGTCCTCACTAGGAAGGACTGAGCTCCCGTGGGGGATTTCAAGGCCGGCATCGACCATCCCTTTGAGAGCGGAGAAAACTCTACTTCCAGGGGAAGAAGCTGCTAATCCTATGTCAAGAACAGCTTCATGGTTGCCCGCGGATATTGCCTTCTTGCCCAAGGCATAACCTGCGACATAGCAAGCTGGTATTGACTTCTTGGAAGCGTCTTCTGGCCATGAGTAGGAATCAGTCAGTGACTTTCCATTTACCGACTGTAAGATTACGTCTCCATTGGGGTTGTAAGAAACTAGTTGACATATTACTTGCGTGTTGGAGATCCTGACGACCGCCCTTGGGGCACCACTTCTGAGTAGCCTTAATCTCCTATGGTAATCCGTTTTCCCCTGGCGTCGGCGCTTGGGCCTCAATCTCTGACTTTTTCCATATGCCATCATTTTTCACCCCCGATTTCAATACCATCGAGTTCTATATTGGTTTTCATGTGGGCTATAGATCGGTAAGAACCTCCCTTAGCCTTTCTGTAGTAGTATCTGTACTGAGACCTAGTTAGTGTCCCATCCTCTCGGAATTCTTTGAGTTCCCTCCTCTGAGATCTGATTAGCCTCATCCATCTCTCTTTCTTTGGCGCCCTAGCATTTGAGCTTCCTTTCCGGGATCCATGCCCCTTTCTTCTTCCTTTGGACTTCTGTATAGCCGCTTTCCTAGCTCTAGTCCTGCTGGTTCCCTTAATGGGCCTAGCCTTGATAATTCCATCGGAAATTAGTCTTCTGACATCATCCTTCTGAACTGCTGAAATGACCTCATCAAGATAGTCTGGATCAATCCAGATCCTGTGAACCCCTACAGGACGTCCTTCCTTCTGCGAAAGAATTGCGGCCGCCATTCTCCTCTGGTTTGTAATTATCATATCAGAGATCCCCCTTTCTCTCTATCCTTCTTTGATTGAGTATCCTTAGTCCAAGTGAGTTAGCTCTATCGTGTATGTCTAATCTTTTTCTATTTCCTACCTTGGCGCCGATTCTAACTGCTTGTGTCTCTGGATCTAATCCATCTAAGTCACTGGATTTGTGAACCATTATTTCCTGGAAGCCTGAAGGATGGAGTCCCCTCACAGAGGAAATCTTGCGATATCCTATTCTTGCCATTGGAGGCCTATACTTCCTGTTGAGCCTGACTTTAGATTGCATTCCGCTAGGCTTTCTCCAGCTAGATCTTGCAAGTCTTTTGTATCTATACCACTCCTGTCTTTTGAAGGCTGGTTGTTTCTTCTTCTGTTTGGCTCTGAATGACAAGGCCGCGGTCGTCTCCTCATCAAGAACTGGTTTTTGACGTGCAGTGTGCAGGTCATCCCAATCATCTTCTTCGTCGAAGAACTCGTCCTCAAAGTCTTCATCTTCCATGAAATCTGTGTCCTCAGAATCGTCTATTGGATCAGAGGCTGAAGTGTCGATTGAATCTCCTTGCACAGAGGAGCTCTCAGATAATCTTGCAATTAGCTCTGATTTTTTTCCTCCGACCTTGAGTCCCTTCTCCCTGAGCAAATCCTTCAATTCAGGAACGGTCAGTGTATTGTATTCTTCAGTCATTCTATGCCCCCTTTGAAACTATGTAAATGCCATCTTGGAAGACCCTTCTATCTCTCTTTCTTATCTTGCATGCGCGCTCGATATTCGCTGCCGTCTGACCGACCTTTTCCCTATCTACACCGGATACAGTTACATCGGTTTTATTCTCGACCTTGACCTCAACTTCCGAAGGACTCCATGGGAGTTTTGCAACCCTCGGCACCTTTTCTCCAAAGAGATTGTTGATTACCATCTTGTTCCCTTCGACTTTCAGAGTCATGGGGAAGTGACTGTAAACTGCTTGCAGCTTGTATTCGAATCCTTCTTCGACTCCCCTGACCATGTTCCTGAGATGTGCGGCCCATGTTCCAGCTATGGCCTTGTCAGCTCTGCGTGGAAGTTCACAGGCGACCTGAATTTCTGAGTCGGAACTAGTTACTGAGACCTTTGGGTGCCTAAATTCTCGCGTGATGGATTTACCTTCGCCAGATACTGTAACCAAGTTGCCTTCGATACTTGCTTTGGAACCCTCAGAGAGGTTGATATTATGTATTATCTGATCTAACCTTGGCATGAAAATCAACTCCTCAGAAAATGTA
>CAXHFM010000123.1:0-3508 GCA_964016345.1 uncultured Candidatus Poseidoniales archaeon
CACGCCTATGTTCGTCGGCAGCGTCAGATGTGTATAAGAGACAGGTTCATGAAAGATTCCATCTGCTTCCTGAAGTTTTCAGGGTCGCCTTGAAAATTCATTTTCACGTTACTATTGTAGATACTTTCCGCGTCTATGCCCAGATTATCAAACTGCTGACGAATTCTTGAAATGGTATCTTTTAGTTCTGATTTATCTATCGGCATTCCCATTTGATTGAACAGATTGAGCATCTGCTCAATCATTTTTTCTTCCCATTCATCGGAATTTGAACTGCTCATTTCAACCACTACTCAACTGACGGTTGTATAGTGGGACAATAGTGCCATATATGAACATACGCATTGGAATACTGGTCACTTCTATCGATAAGAAACACAGAAGTAATGGAGCAATTCAAATCTAAGATTGGATTCCGAGTGTCATGGTGCAGGCTGAGCATGATGTTGCGTTGCAGGACACCGATAGGCTGGAGGGGCGTGCCGCCTTAGTCAATAACGTCAAGGCCGCAGTAGCTCTTGCAGGGGCGGTCAGATCTACCCTTGGTCCGAGGGGGTTGGATAAAATGCTAGTTTCAGACGATGGGAATTGCTTAGTAACCAACGATGGAGTTACTGTAATTGAGGCCGCCAAGGTAGAACATCCAACGGCCAGGCTTCTTATCTCCGCCTCGTCCTCACAGGATAAATCAGCTAGAGATGGAACTACCTCAACGGTAATCCTTACTGCAGAGCTTCTACAGAATTCTCTTGAGCTGGTCAGAATGGGAATTCATCCGTCAGTTGTTATTAGCGGCTTCCTTCTAGCGGAGAGCGAGGCAATTTCAGAGTTAGATAGAGTTTCAAGAAAGGCGAAGTCGGCCGAAGAGCTCAAGTCGGTAATCTCCACTACGCTAGCCGGTAAGATTAGCGAATCCTTGGCTTCACATATCACTGATATCGCTTTTGATGCTGCTGATTCACTAAAAAACGAGGAGGGCGGAGATGACCTGGAAAGGCTGAGAGTCAAGAGATTGCAGGTCAGCGGAGGTTTAACTTCTGACAGTCGTCTCGTAAATGGCCTGATGCTTGCCAAAACTAGGATCGATAAATCGACCCCTTCATCATCTGATGGTGGAATCATCGCTATACTTGATGGCGGCCTCGAGAATGCCAAACTTGAGATGGATGCGGAGATAGAGGTCAGTAGTCCAGGGGTCCTCAAGGGATTCCATGATCGGTCTTTGGACAAATTGAGGGAAGAAATCGGTCATCTTTTATCATTGGGAGTTGAGCTGTTAATTGTCAGGGAGGGTATTTCAGATGAAGCTATTTCTATTCTGAGTGAAGCTGGAATAACCTCTTACAGGAGATTTGAGAGGGAAGATTTGGAGCGACTTTCTAGAATAACAGGAACCCGCATGGTCAGGGGACCAACTAGGATTTCAGAAGACGACTTAGGGAGGTTCACTAGTAGAAGAGAAGAAACAGTGGCGGGAATAACCCATTGTGTAATTGAAGGATCTGAGGGAGGTGCATTGACGGTGGTCATCCGTGGAACATCTCCTCAAATTAGAGATGAGGCAGAAAGAGCGTTCGATGACGCCATGGGAGTATCCTTCAGAGTCATCAGAGACTCAAGAATAATACCAGGAGGAGGTGCAATTCAAACCCATCTGGCAAGGCATCTAAGATCCTTCGCTCTGGGAAATCCAGGTAGGGAGCAATTGGCGATAGAAGGCTATGCGGCCGCTTTAGAGGTAATACCTAGGACTCTTGCGGAAAATGCGGGGCTAGATCCAATCGATGTAGTATTGGATTTGTCTGCCGCGCAAACGTTTGATGAAGAAAACGGCCATTGGATCGGTCTTGATGCAATGACCGGAAGAAGATCAAGGATGGACGAGATGGGGATCCTAGATCCTCTGTTTGTAACTAGGCATTCTATCTCAGGGTCTACTGAAGCCGCCATAAGCGTGCTAAGAATTAATGATGTTCTTTGGGCAAAACAAGACCCTACAACTCCTGAATGGAATGATGAGGAAGGCCCGGATAATGACTAGCTGATGTTGGAAATCATCTCACTAACCATTCTTCCCAAGTCGTAATCAGCATTCCAGCCCCAATCATCTCTAGCCGGCTGATCGTCGACATCATTTGGCCATGAGTCTGCTACCTTCTGTCTGAAATCTGGAACAAAATCACAAGTAAATTCTGGTATCTTCTCAGCTATTTTGTCAGCTAATTCTCCCGCAGTGAAGGACATTCCTTTGATATTATATCCTGCCCTAGAATCCCCAAGGTTTTCTAAATCGGCCTGCATAATTCTTTCAGTTGCCCTAATTGCATCACTCATATACATCATAGGTAATTTTGTATCTTCACTTACAAAACACTCGTAGTGTCCGTATTTTACAGCGGCTCTGAATATATCTACTGCGTAGTCAGTTGTACCTCCCCCAGCAGGTGCTTTCCATGAAATCAATCCCGGAAACCTAATTCCACGTACATCTACACCATACTGTTTCCAATAGTTCAAGCCCAATATTTCACCGGTTACCTTTGTATTGCCGTACATTGTAGTCGGATTGAGAGGACTGGACTGAAGAGCGATATCTGGGGTGTCAGGTCCAAATACTGCAATTGAAGAAGGTGCAAAGACTTTCAAACCGAAATCCCTAGCTGCTTCCAGAACACACACTGTACCGCCTACATTCACTCTTTGACATAGCTCTGGATCTTTCTCGCCTGACGCGGAAAGTATAGCGGCTAAATGGAAAATTGTTCCTATTCCCTCTTCCAGAACCATTTTTTCCATGCCTGTCCCATCCAGAACACTAAGGTTTGAGAAGGGGCCATCGGGGAAGCTTGATTCTTCTTCGGGGACCCTTATATCTGTGGCGAGTACGTTATCTTTACCAAAACTCTCCCTAAGTGATGTTACTAGCTCTGTCCCGATTTGCCCTAGTGCCCCTGTTACTAGGATTCTGTCCCCGGGTGGCTCAGTCATGATACGTCGTAAAGCTGGAGATACTTGGTCATTGATGTGCGGTAAAACGAGATTACTGTCCCAATGTTGATATGCGAGGCACAATGGCTTCACACCCCGTTGGTTGCATGAAGTATGTCGTAGTTACCGGGGGAGTCCTGTCTGGACTGGGCAAAGGAGTGACTGCTAGTAGTATCGGAGTTCTTCTAAAATCAGCGGGACTGAAAGTGACGTCAATCAAAATCGATCCATACTTGAATAGCGATGCGGGGACGATGTCTCCATTCGAACACGGCGAAGTTTTTGTCTTGGATGATGGAGGTGAAGTGGACCTAGACCTGGGCAATTATGAGAGATTCTTGGACGTGGCCCTAACAAGGGACAACAACATTACTACTGGAAAAGTCTATGCCAAAGTGATTGAGAAAGAGCGTAGGGGTGACTATCTAGGAAAGACGGTCCAAGTAGTTCCACACATTACTGACGAGATTCAAGATCTGTCTCTTATACACATCTCCGAGCCCACGAGACTTACGTGCAT
>CAXHFM010000124.1:0-3487 GCA_964016345.1 uncultured Candidatus Poseidoniales archaeon
TGCACGTAAGTCTCGTGGGCTCGGAGATGTGTATAAGAGACAGTTATTCTCCTTAGAGTGGCTTCTGCCGCCTCGACTAGCCACCGGGAGTACCTCTCTTTGTCTATTACAGCAATCTGCTCCACTCTTAGGGATGTGAAGACTCCTCCATCCTCGGTTTCAAACCACCTTGACTTGCCCACTAGTGCCATTAGAAATCTATCTCCTGACTCAAACCTAGCAAGTAGCTCTTCGGCCTCGGCATGCATCTCATCTTGAAATGGGGCGATATTAAACACATGGTTACCAGTTGGGTCTCTGATATGGCCGGAGTAACTTGGTCCACTATCCCCGTCTCTCCTTTCCATCCTATCTATCACGCCTGCAACTAGGGCCCTGTTAACCCTGGCTCCTAGCTTCGTAATGACGAATGAGGGGTCATATTCCCCTATCCCCATCTCAGTCAAGGAAGCATCTGAATATTCCTGGGCCAGCATCCTGATTGCACTCTGCCTGACATTCCTCTGTGCTTCAATCACATTGCCACCTCCCACTTTTGGATTACCATTTCGGCTACTTTAGAAGCAACCAATCCATCATCCTGCACACTATCCGCGAGAAGCATTGCTCCTTGGTCATCGATTAGAGCGAGTCCATTGACTGAGACACCTCTTCCTAGTGACTTCTCCTTTACTGACACAAGAAATGCCTCTTGGCCTTCTTTGGAGATTGTTTCTGCTACTTCCTCTTGGGTCATTCCCAAGAACTTCTCTGCAGGGTCCTTTGAGAGGAGAAGAGATACATTGGAAACTCCATCATCAAGAACCATCCTGATTCGTAAATCCTCTTCGCCCCTCTGAGGTCCGCAATCCACGCAATTTCCATCCCTAAGCCTCTTCCTGCACTTTCTATTTCTGTCTGGTAATTGTACCGGGCACCTCTCGATTATTCCAGAGTCTCCGGTCACTAGGACTATTGTCCCATTGGTTCTTACCCCTCGTCTAGTCCCCCCCTTTACCAGTTCAGTGAGCCCCACATCTACCCAGTGATCTTCTGGGTCTATCTTGTCCCAAGTGGGACTCTCTAGGCTAGTTGCCTGAGTAATTTCGTCTATGACAAGGTCTGGGGAGCCCTGCCATGATTGGACCCTTGCCTCAGTCAGATGGATGAAATCTCCTGGCTTGGGATCGAAGTCGCACCAAGCTGTCAGCCTACATCTCCCAGTTGGATCCATGACATCACCACTCCTGACAACTCTCTCTGAACCATCCTTGGAGGTGAAGGTTCTCTGGTACCATGATTCTACCTGGAGCGTGATCTCAACATCCCTCATGCCATTTCTCAGACCTGATATGGTACTCCTAGTGGTTGGTGCCAAATCCTCCAAAGTAGCAAATGAGTTGTCATGGAATACCTCCACCCTAGACGAGTCACTGATGTTCACCTCAGGGGTATCTCTGAATCTTCTGATGGATGCCCCCTCTATCTTTAGTAATGTGCCAGGCTCATAATCGAAATCGGACCAGGATAGCATTCCAATACTGCCGGTAGCGTCTGCCAATCGTCCCCTAACGACATTTAGTTGCCCAGATCCATCTCTCTTCACGATAACGTCCTTCTTAGTGGACAGAACTCTGGCGACTATACTGACGAAGCCCTCTGACTGAGAAGCCGTCTCGATGTTGATTGGTTCGTCGGATGGCTGTAGATTGGCTTGGCCGCCCTCTCTCAAGACAGAAATTCTGGATGTCCTGTTAATATTGATTGACTTCTTGTCGTTCCACTCGTTTACAGATACGCCTTCTAATCTTACTACCGAACCGGGAGCTAGATTCTGGCTATGTCCGCCCCAGTCTTTGTAGTCCCATCGTTCCCTCTTATCCCCATTCTCCCAGGGATTATCTTCTATCCATCCGAAAGCAATCTGTCTCTCTTCTCCATTCTTCATTTTCTGCACCCTGGGAGTGTAGGAGACGACTGCAACCTCGACAGTAACGTTCCTGTCCTCTGATGCGAGCTCTGAGAATCGATCAACTTTCTTGATATCCGGAGATGAGGCCCTTGAGGATGGAGTCCCGGTTACCTCGATTCCAGCGGCGGCTTGGAACTTCCTAATTACAGACCTTAGTGCATCTTCGGGAGGGATCAGAAACTCCTCCTCATACCTCCTGAATTCCTCGACAATCTCGTTCTCGTCAGCGTCCTTACATTCCTGCTTCACTGTAGCTACTAGGTTAGCATACTTTCCTTCAACCGTCATTTCTCTGCCTCCTAGGTGAGGAAGGCTGAGTCTAACTGGCCCGAATTCACAATTTCCGATTTCTCGATAAATGGCAGTGATTCAAGGGTGATACTGCAACGTGCGGTTTGGGGAAGACTCAGCACTTCATCACCTCAGGTTACACAGGTATCCATCGGCGGTAAATGAAGGTGTTCATTGGGGGTGAGTCCGAAACCGACGTGATTAATCGGAATGACCCCTTCTCCGAGCCGTGGGCGTAGGCGAGTTTTGCAGATTTGGAATTCTGACTGCTTCGGACAGGGCCAGCTCGGGGGAGTACGAAGACTTGAGTGGTCCAGCAATTGAGGTGTTTCTTGAAGAGGCACTGACATCTCCTTGGGAGGTAGAAAGAGTCATAGTTCCAGATGAAGAGCGAGAGATAGCCTCCTCGTTGGTTGATATGGTCGATAACAAGGGTTGCTCGGTGGTCGTTACGACTGGCGGGACTGGCCCCTCTCCGAGAGATGTTACTCCTGAAGCGACCGCCAGCGTCTGTGACAAAATGCTTCCTGGTTTTGCAGAGAAGATGCGTTCTGTGTCGCTGAATTACGTACCTACGGCGGTTTTATCCAGGCAGGTCGCTGGAATCAGAGGAGAATCTCTGATAATTAATTTACCTGGTTCGCCCAAGTCGATAAGGGAAATATTGGATGCCGTGTTCTCGGCAGTTCCATACTGCGTGGATTTGGTTGGTGGCCCATACATCACCACGGATTCGCATGTTGTAGAGTCATTCCGTCCGGTTCATGCAAGACGCGAATGATTGAACATGTGATGTCCACTCGGGCCGTCATGGCGAAGATGAAGTCTGGAGATATTTCCAGTGAAAGAGAGAATGATGAATTGCGTGAAATAGATGTAACTTTGGACTTCACGCCCAACGCTCTGTCCTCATTACTGTACAAACAGGGGGACACTATTGTCTTGATTTGCGTGACCAAGGCTCCCTCCCTTCCACGGTGGTTTCCGAAGAATTCTGACAGAGGGTGGGTTCACGCCGAGTATTCCCTACTTCCAGGCTCGACAGATTCCAGATTCAGGAGAGAGAGGAATGGTGCCAAGGGCAGGACTATGGAGATTGAAAGACTGATAGCGAGATCTCTCAGGGGGGCCGTGGATCTAGAGGCTCTTGGACCAGTTGCACTCACTGTCGACTGCGATATTTTGAATGCTGATGGCGGAACAAGATGCGCATCGATAACCGCGGCATGCATGGGGCTGAGGCTC
>CAXHFM010000125.1:0-3464 GCA_964016345.1 uncultured Candidatus Poseidoniales archaeon
ACGTCAATGTCATACTGAACTGGAACTTCTATCTCTATCATTGGCGTGGACATAAATTGTGCTGGCGCTCTCCCGCTGGCGATCAGTGTAATTTGGTATATCCCGGGTGGAATTTGTTCAGGAGTCAGAATCTTAGCAAATAAATCTAGCTCCTCATTGATGGCTAAGTCCAGACTAGTAACTAAATCTCCCTCAGCATCATACCACTCGACATTTTCTGACCCCCATGTAGTATCAGAGAAAGATGCGCCCAGATTCCATGTCGCAATCTGATTGCCAGTATTTTTGAACTTCATTGGAATTGTGGCATTATTTCCCGGCAGAATAGTAGCATCGGGATAGGCTAGGGTCTCAGGTTCCAACTTGCAGGAGTAGGCGGCTTGAACGGAAAGCGGGATGCCCCTTACTTCTGGCAGTCCAAGTGTTGCCTTGGTCGAGTTTGTAGTTCCGTCGTTGATATCTACAAACCACATCATCTCCTGAACAATAGCGCCATCTGGAATGGTGATGTTAAACCAAACATCAGTGGTTTCGAGAGCCTTGACGACATCTGTCACCACGAAATTATCATGATCAACAGGATTATTTGAGTCGATTCTGATTGGGTAGCCATACATCCAGGATTGATTGGTCACTTCGGTGTAAAGTCTCAATGTGACATCGACGTATCCATTATTGGTTATCCTACAGTGGAGGGACTCAACCTCGGCTGGCACGACTAAGTAAGCATTGGGCAGAGGATCGTCACAAACAACATCTACTGTGTATTGCGGGACTCTCTCTATAGCAAAGATTAGGAAAGAGTCGATTGCTATTCCCCCAGATGCTTGAGAGCTGTCCGAGTCGAATTTGAATGCAAGATTGTACTCGCCGGTTCGGTGCAAACCAGTCATATTCCAGACACTCATCGACCAGTCATAGTCGATGGTAGAAAGCCCGATCCCGGTGTAATTAAATGATTCAACGGAGGAAGATGCATCCGCTTCAATGCTTACAGAATCCCCTGGGCCCATCTCTCCCCAGGCATACGTGACCATCTGCATTGTTAGGTAGTCAAACCCTCGAAGATTCATCTTACAGAACCTTGAACCATACTTCTCAGAAAGCGATAGATCTTGTATCCCATAACCAAGACCATGTCCCGGGTCATCGCAATTCTGGAAAGGAGTGAACCATCCCCACCAAAGTCTGTCATGTCTGTTACTAGCATAATCAGAATCCTCTCTTGCGACTCTCCAATGTTTATCACCCTCAGCAGAATCGTCCGAATCGATCATCCTCCAATGGCCGTATGTATCCGGATCGGAAGACAATGAGCCATCTGCCTCATAGCCACCTCCGACCCAAACAGGTTCATTTGCGTAAGGAACATTTGGACAGTCATTTACGCCATCTCCGTCTGTATCTCCACAAAATCCGTTATCCATTGAGTCATGCCAAATTGCAACAGGCATCAACCTAGTTGCCTGATTGTTATCCTGGTTATCATCTGCTAGGCCACCATCTACCGTACCCACGAGTTGGATTCCCCCACTCAGGAGTCCCTGGTCATCAAGAACACTGTGGGACATATTTGGGATCCAAGTAATTTGCTGAACCACAGATTGTTGACCTGATAACGTCATATTGGAAGTGAACTCGTCTATCATGAACCCTACTGGATGCCAGATTTGCAGTGACGCCTCGGCATAAGCTGGCTGGCTAGAAGTCCCAGCCTGAGTGAATGTGACCTCGATCTGCATTTCCTGGCCTCTGATCACATATTCCGAGATACTCCCATCGGGTTGACTCCATTGCTTGGCCTGATTGGTGCCAGTTCCGAACTCGATTGAAGTTACTTCGAAGTCGATCAAGGAAGACCGTGCTTGTACTGAGGCTTCGTCATCCAAATCCAGATGATCGCCTCCGCCAAACATGGGAGCCATTGAGGTTACCAGCAACAACGAACAGAGTAGTAAGGGAGTGAGGACACGCATACTAACATAATTGGGGACTTAGCTACATGTATGAAGGTTGGGACATTGCGTTCGGCTTGAAAATAAACTCAGTCGGGCCTCGCAATAAGGTGGAAGAAGTCACGAGAACGTTGGCGCAGATAGTGAAGAGCTTATGGTAGCTTACTTATGCGTTGATTCATGAGTGAAGATCAGTCACTAAAGAATAGGCTGACTCTGTCGTTACTAGTTCTGCTACAGGTGACCCTGATACCCATTTTTGGATTCTCTACTAGATACCTTTTCGAAATTGATAGTGAGGGTTTCTCCGTTACAGTGAAAACTAATCTGATTGAGTGGATTGTTGTTTCTGGGGTTTTGTATGGAGTTTTCTCACTATTCCTAGCTTTATCTTTGGGTGGATTCAGACCTTACTTTGTCATCAAAAGAGGGGGTTTAGCGTCTTTTCTAGGGCTCAGAACAAGGAAAGGGGACCCAGAGCTGGTCGACAGATCTAGACTCTCAGTAAGTTCCAGCCCATATGGAAAAATGGCCAGATTGGTGGACCGTAGAGTAAGCAGGGAGGGATATGATTTGATTGCCGTCCATGGAGGGCTACAACTAATCGCGGTTCCCCTGCAGATTCTACTAATCGCAGTTCCATTGGCTATTATCGAAGGTTTTCCTAGCTCCCTTATAAAATCGGGAAGCGCTTTCGAACTAGGTATGGCTGGCTATCTAGCATCCCTATGGTTGGCAATGAAGATTCAGCCAATCATTTCCAATCATCTGGTCGGTTTTGCTTCCGTTCTCAGAACAGTAATATGGAGATTTTCAATTTTCTCTTGGGTTCTTCCCATTGTAATCTTCTGGTATGCGGCTAGAATACTCCTTGAGGCATCTTTGGGATGGCTAGAGCTTGACTATGCTGATTGGAATGACCTGCAAATCGATGCCATGGTTCTTGGCTTTATTTCGCCTGATGCCGAAATACCGAAGAGTGCGGTCATTGATTTCCTGATAGCAATCTCTGTTCTTCCACTAGCAACTTTTACTTCGATTTCGGTCCTTGGTGGTTCTAACGGCCTTCCGGATTGGATGCTAGAGCCGGAAGAGCGTCTGGAGAATCTACAGATGGGATCACTGGAGGGGCCCAAGTCTGTGACGGACATGGACTTGATTCCCTCCTCGACAATTGAAGGTGAGTCTTTGGATACAATCGAAATTGAAGAGGAAAGCCCCTCCAGCGGGATGATTGACCTACCATTCGAATTATTCGGGAGGGACAGGGAAGGCTAGATCTGATATTCGGGTTAGAAGGAACCATCCTGAGCCAATGACCATTCCGAACATAATCGGATTAGGTCCCGCAATCCACAATTGTGAGCCAGCGAAAATTAGGATCAGAGAACATAGAGAGAATTCAATCACTGGTCCCAATGAAGTAAAAAAACTAGGAATATACCAGGCGAATACAGCAGATAGCTGTCTCTTATACACATCTCCGAGCCCACGAGACTTACGTGCATC
>CAXHFM010000126.1:0-3449 GCA_964016345.1 uncultured Candidatus Poseidoniales archaeon
TCCCGGTACTTCCAAGAATGCTCTAACAGTAGGTGCTTCAACGACTGGATCGTATGATTCAGAACCTCTGGGAAGTGTAGTTTCTTTCTCATCGAATGGATTGACCAATGATGGCAGAATCAAGCCAGAAATTGTTGCACCAGGGGTCCTTATTTGCTCAGCAAGAGCCGAGGAAGCAACTCTGGTCGATGGACAATCTTGCTCCGAATTAACCCATGACGATGGTACTACGCCACTTTATGTCGCAATGAATGGAACTTCTATGGCAACCCCCGTCGTAGCTGGTGCCTCAGCGCTAGTCCGACAGTTTCTTAGATCTGAAGGAATAAGTGAGCCAAGGTCTGATCTGATTAGGGCAATTCTAATCAATGGGGCTGTGGATATAGGAGAAAGTGACGTGCCTAACCCCTCCGAGGGGTGGGGACAACTATCACTCGACAACAGCCTCTTCCCAGTATCGGAGAACGGAGTCGAAATGGACGTGATGTATGATTATTCAAGGGAGCTTCTTCCAGGTCATGGATTCACCTACACATTTGATGTAAGTCCAGGTGCAGGACTAGATGCAACTCTGGCTTGGAACGATCTAAAGGGATCATCAGTCGCAAATCAATCAGCTTCTCGTTTGGTTAACGATCTAGACCTTGCCGTTACTGCCCCCGATGGGACAATTTATCTTGGCAATGAATTCATATCTGGATTCAGTGTATCTGGCAATTCCGTAGATTCTCTAAACAATTTAGAGAGAGTGAAAATTATGGACGCCTCGCCCGGTACTTGGACAGTCAGAGTGGGAAATTCAGGAGGGAATGAACAGGGCTACTCTCTGGTATTATCCGCTACAGCGAGTGAGATTAGTGAAGCAGACCTAGCTGTTTTCGCAGGATCGCTATCTACCTCAGTTGAGAATCCTTTGCAAGGTGACACTGTTCTAATCGAGGCCGCCTGGGGAAATCAGGCCACCGCTACGGCCTCTCAGTATGATGTGGAAGTCCACGACTTGACCACTGGTAACTTATTGCACACTTCCAGACGTTCATCTATTGTAGGAGGGGGACTAGATTCACTCTCATTCCCCTATTCATTCTCATCAACAGGCGAGCATATACTCAGACTCTCACTAGACTCATCTTCGGAGGTATACGAGTTGAATGACGAAGCCAATGGTGTCAACAATAACATAGCCGAAATAATTGTACAGGTTTCTCAGATCGGTGTAAGGGTTACACCGCTTTTGGAAAGTGGAAATTTGCCATCCAATCCGTTGGAATTAGAAGATTCAAGAACCAGAGGTATGAATCCTAGGGAGACCAATTCTGTATACTTCCCCCTTGAACTCAGAAATGAGGGAACTTCATCCATATCCGTCCAACTCAGCGTCTCTCCTGTAAATATTATTTCAGAGACTGGGGTCCTTCAACCGCCTTCTGATGAATGGTGGAAAATCCTCAATCAGACAGGACCATGGGATCTCGAGCCGTTGGGAAGCGAGGGGGACAGGATAGTGATTGAGCTAAACCTCACCGCTCATCCTCAATCCACTTCTTCGTCTCTTCCAGGGGAAGTCTACGCCCTGCCTGGAACGTTTGTAACCGATCTGAACCTATTCGATGTAAACGCCCCCACTGTGAATAATGTAATCAGACTAGAAGCAGAGGTAGACAGAATAGAGGGGCTGGTTACAGTTCTGGCAGGAGAAGCAGGGGCAGAGGCCGAACCCGGAGACTGGGCCTCTTTCTCACTAGCAGTGGGAAATGATGGGAATGGTCCTACTCAATATTTGGTATCTTGTTCAACTGAGAATTCATGGCCAGTGAATATCTGGGATTCTCAGTCTTCAGAACTCCTTACTGATCCTATCGGTAGGTTACTTTACACCACTCTCCCAATAAAAATCAAGGTTCCCAAATTACCAAACGGTGAGCCGGCCGCAGGAAGTGTTGAGGATGTCACATGTGTGACTGAATCAGTTAACGACCCTTCGTTGAGTACGTCTGACACTGTATCTGTACTTGTTCTCGCAAATGATGACTTTAGAACAGATATATTTTCAGATCCAAACAACCCACTTGGTCCGTTGGCATTAGCTTCCGATAGGGCTGTGATAAACGGAGATATGGTGACTACTATACTAGAAGTTAGCAATAATGGTAACATACCGATGACGTTTGAAGTAGATGCTTTCTCCTCTCTCAACACTTGGCCTATACAGATTATTCATGATGAGGAGGAATCAATGGAAGCCATTTCCATTGAAATATTATCAGGCCAGGTAGCGGTTATCCAGATTAATACCTTGGTTCCAATGGCAGCTCAAATGGGTGAGTCAAATACAATCACTACGAGGGTAACGCAAATCGGAGGAAATGTGGTTTCCAATGGGACAAAGCTAGTTGTCAGAGAACTGGCACAACTGGATATCTCTGGGGACTCCTCAATTTCTGCGGCACCTGGTCTGACAGGGGTAGCGAATATCATGATTCAGAATTCAGGCAATGTTAATCTGGTAGTTTCTCTAACTCTCGGTAGCATACCATCGGATTGGTCTGGTGGATTCATGACTGCCGGCAGTTTCGCAATGAACATGAATCAGCAAGCTGTCGTTTCTGTCGCTTTAGAGCTACCAGGAGCTGTTCCAGCGGGACTTCAGGAACAATCGATCCCCGTGATAATAGAATTTACGACACCCGCCTTCGTGACACATTCCGAAACTGTTTGGCTAGATGTGTTAGTCCTGCCCTCCGCATGGCTAGACCTCTCTGTTCCGGATGACACCGTGGAAGACGTATCTCCCGGGAATCCGGCTACTTTCGACATAACCTTGCAGAATATTGGCAATTCTCAGACTGAAGTCTCCGTAGAGGTAGTTGGTGACCAGAATTGGGAATTTGATGTTGACCCATCATCTGCAGGGACAATAGAGCCAGGCCAATCAATTTCTATCGAGGTATTGGCAGACCCACGAGGGAGTGCAGAGTATGGTATTATTGAGCTGGACGTTTTTGCTAACGGCACGGGGGAAATCGAGGTTTCCACAAACGCATATCTAAAATTACAGGTTAGCAAAGCAAGGGAATCCACAGAAGGACTAATTCCTTCATGGGCTATAGGGTTGATCTTTATCATCGTGGTTTCGGCATCTGCAATCCTGGTTCTCAGAGCCAGAAGGTCTTCCTCCTTGGCGACACGCCCCGATGAAGAACTGATTCCTCCCGGGTCAGCTCTTCTTACTGGCTCCACTAACGAGAGAAGAGCTGCGGCTTTGGAGACTAGCGCTTCAGGAGAGGTTCTTACTGGAACTGTATCTGAGGAAGAACTTAACGACGCAATCTCATCATCATCAATACCTTCATTAATTGTTGAAAAGGCCCCAGAAGGGGCTCCTCCCTTGCCTCTTTCGGGCCCTGTCTCTTATACACATCTCCGAGCCCACGAGACTTACGTGCATC
>CAXHFM010000127.1:0-3432 GCA_964016345.1 uncultured Candidatus Poseidoniales archaeon
ACGCCTATGTTCGTCGGCAGCGTCAGATGTGTATAAGAGACAGGGCTAGGACGATTGATTGGACTTGTTTCCACATTTCTATCGTCACATCGGAAAGAGCGAATCTCTCTATTCCTGATTTTGAGAACAATATTCTCAAAGCGCCAACGAGTCCGTCATAAGCCTTCGTAATCATATCGTCTTTCCACCTAGGGTGTCTTGGGGTCTCCATGAAAATTTCTTTTTCGATCTCCCAATGGCTATCTAGAATCTCTTTTGCGATGGGAGGAAGCCATTCGATTTCATCTGGGCCTCTGTCCTCGATATCCAGATTACACAGGTCTTCGACAGAATTGTGGACTGCTGTTCCCATGGATGCTGACATACTGGCTTTTCGAGGGAGTTTCTGTCTAGAAAGCCAGTATTTACGGGGGCAATCCTCGAATCTGCTCCAAGAGGATGGCGATAGTTGGTGAGCTACAAATTCTTCATCCATGTCATGCCCCAGTATGTTTCGCCTATGACACCCTACGGGCTAACTGTTAGAAGCACTTGCATTAATCGAAGGATATGAGTGAGCGGCCAATTATAGATATCGAGGACGGTTCGGAGTTTGATGAGGCCTTGGTGATCAGTTGTTTTCCATCAGAGGGTTTTGTCAGTAGCATTGTCGCACATTTCCTTGTGGACAAGCTTGGCTTGGAGCTTGTAGGAGGAATTCGTCACTCGGGACTACCTCCGGTTTGTCTGGTCCAGGACGGTAGTCCTCTCCCTCCCATTAGGCTCTACAGCGGAGTCCCCATTTGTACAGTTGATAAGTGCGATAAGGTGGTACTTATCGCCTCAGAGATTCAAATATCTCCCGAGTTGAAGTTGCCAATTGCAAGTGAGATTCTGGACTGGATGTCGGAATCTGGTGCTGGAACGTCAATAATGATTGATTCTTACGCACAGGGGGAGGGTCAAAAGCACTCTATATTCGATGAGGATAAGAGCCCAGATACTGTGGTAGGTATCGGTTCTAATGAGAAGTCCAGAGAGATGCTGAAGGAAATTGGTGCCACTCTCCTAAAGCAAGGTGTTGTTGGGGGAATGACGGGGGTATTGCTTGGTGAGAGTCGTAGAAGGAAGATGGATTCCTTGGCTGTGATTGCAGAGTCAGGAGGGGAGTTCAGCGGAGGTGGAATTCCTGATGCTAGGGCCGCGGCTCGTATTATCGATTGTCTAGATGGTCTGCTTCCAGCGGTGAAGCTTGACCCCGACCCGCTATTAGAAGAAGCACAGAGGATTGAGGGGCAAATAAGGGAGATGATGGCCTTACACCTGAACTCTGAATCTGATGTGGTAAGTGCTCCTAGTACAATGTATGGTTAATTAGAACTCACCCAGACTTAATTGTCGCTGTATGGGAATATCTGCTAAAATTCCTCCTCCCAGTAGCTCATAGAGCTCGTCCTCATTGATTATCTTCACACCCATTCTCGTTGCCTTCTCCATCTTTGATCCTGATGAGTCTCCAGAAACTAGAAAATCAAGATTGCCCGACACCGATGAGACTACTTTCCCCCCTTGCGCCTTTATTGAGAGTGCTATCTCTTTCCTAGGCCTACTCAGGGTTCCTGTTATGCAGAAAGTCTCCCCATTCAACGTCCCTTGCGAAACTAACTTATTATCCTCAACTATCACTATTTTTGAATGCAGGTCTAATATTGATTCTTTTCTATTCGAAATACCATCCAGTAGTAGATTGGCCACTACTTCTCCAATTCTTTCTATTTTGACTAGTCTTTCGACTGCTTCTTCTCTGTCTGATAGCATGGCGATCAACTCGTCCAAAGTCTCAACCTCAGAGCATATCAGCGTTGCTATCTCAGGGCCGATTCTAGGCAATCCTAACGCAGAAATGAATGTACTCAGCGTCATCGACTTACTATTGTTTAGCTGTTTGAGTATATTGTTTGCCGACTTCTCAGCCATCCTGTCCAAGGAAAGTAGCTCCCCCTTCCTTTCATCTAGCCTGTAGAGATCGGCAAGGCTAGAAACTAGTCCAGAGGAGCATAGTTGCTTAGCAAGTTTTTCTCCGATCCCGTCCAGTTCTAGTTTCCTGCACCAGTATAGAATGGTACGCTCTAATCTGGCAGGACAATCCAAGTTGTTACACTTGAGGAATGCCCCGTCTACGACTAATACGGTTTCGCAGCGAGGGCATTTGGTGGGGATTGTGATCCCAGAGGCCTCAGGCAGTTCCTGATTGAATGGGGACCCGTCTGAATAGGTTCTACCTTCAAGGTCATCCACAGTGGCCCTCCCGAGGACTTCTATGATCTTGGGGATTACATCGCCCCTCCTTACTACTCTAACCTTGTCTCCGATGGACATTCCTAGCCTCTCTACTTCACCCTTGTTGTGTAGAGTGGTATTTTCCACTGTCACTCCGGATACTATTACCGGGGCTATTCTAGAGACCGGGGTCACGTTTCCTGTCCTCCCGGTTTGCCAATTGACCTCCATAAGTACAGAAATCGCTTCTTGAGGTGGGAACTTCCATGCTAGGGCCCACCTAGGATGGTGTGCAGTCATTCCAAGGAGCTCTCTCTTGTCAAGGCGGTCCAGTTTGATCACGACGCCATCGATCTCCCATGGTTCAGAATATCTGCTTTCGGTCCATCTCTTGGTGATTTCAATAATCTTATTCGAGGTATCATAATCCTCAGAGCCTGAGACAATCTCATTCCCAGCAACCTCTATCTCCATTGAGGATAGCCATGAAATAGCTTCTGAGTCGTACTTGAATTCAGGGTGATTGGGACTATCGGGGTGTTTGGAGTCACCTGAAGGAAACTCTACTCCATACGCGAAGAAGGCCAAGTCCTCTGCACGTCCTTTTCCAGCATCAATGCTCTTCTGCCTGAGAGAGCCAGCAGCTAGGTTTCTCGGGTTGGGGGCTATGTCGGAATATTTCTGCTCGAATATATCAAGTGGCATGACCACTTCTCCTCTGATATGACAATCTCCGTCCCATGTTAGCTTGTCTGGGATATTTGGAATTCTCCTTACGTTTGCTGTTATGTCCTCGCCCCTGGTTCCGTTGCCTCTGGTGGCTGCTCTCACCAGTCTGCCTCTCCTGTACTCCAGTGATAGAGCAGATCCATCTAACTTAGGCTGGCACACGAATCTCCTTCCCTTGGCTGTAGTCTGGGATACGAAATGGAAGACTTGTTCTTCGGTATTGGCCTTGTCCAAGCTCCTCATCGGGAACTCATGCTCTATTTTTACCGAGCCTGGAGGAGGGTCCGCCCCTACTCTGGAAAGTTGTGGGTGATTTGGGTCTAGGGACTCAAGCTCGTCCCTCAAGGCGTCGAACACAGAATCACTAATTTCGGGGGATGCTTCATTGTAATATTTGTTCGAGTGGTATGATAGAAGGTTTGCGAGATCATTGATTTTGAGGAG
>CAXHFM010000128.1:0-3364 GCA_964016345.1 uncultured Candidatus Poseidoniales archaeon
TCCACGCCTATGTTCGTCGGCAGCGTCAGATGTGTATAAGAGACAGATTGACATACATCCCCACGAATTCCTCGTTAGTTTCATCATCAATTCCTCTTCCCCATTTCTTGGCAAATTTCAAAGCGTCTTCAGGGTTAGACAGTGAATGCTCAATACTATTTCTCACATCCTCTGTAATTCTTCCACACATTTCTAATCCTAGGTCTTTCCTTACAACATTACCTCCTAGAGGTAGAGGCAATCCGGTCTCTTCATTCCACCATATTCCTAAGTCGAGAACCAGACTGACTCCCTCGTCCTTCCAGGTTAGTTGTCCTTCATGAATAATGACTCCTACGTCATACTCGCCACTCTTAACTGATGGCATAATCTCATCAAATGGCACTACCTTGCAGTCAACATCTCCAAGTGCCAACCTAAGTGATAGGTAAGCACTGGTTCCAAATCCAGGAATAGCGAAAACCTTGTTTTTTGCTTCCTCAACGGTCATTTCTTCTCTCGAAATAATCATCGGTCCGTATCCCTCGCCCATAGAGGCTCCACAGTTCATCAAATGATATTTGTCGGAGATATCGGGGAATGAGTGTATGCTAACCGCAGAAACCTCGTAATCACCATTCATTGCATGTTGGTTCAATGTCTCGATATCCAAAAGCACATGTTCATACCTTCTCTCTCCAGTGTCAATAGCCCCTGTTGTCATAGCATGAAACATGAACGCGTCATCCGGGTCCGGTGAGTGTCCGACCCTGTATAGTGCCTCACCGCTCATGCACCCTCGCGTGCAAGTCGACTCAAAATTCCTCCGTGTCTTAACTCTCTGTAGTAAGAGTGAATAATTGTTACTCCGACCAGCACCCATGCCTGACCCCGATAAGCTATCCACGGCCACTGGCCAACTCGGCCCTATTTGCTTTGTCACAGGTAAGCCTATCACATTCTCAGAAGCCATAGTTGTTGATGACAAATACGTTTGCTACGAGGCATACGTGGAACTCATGGGCCAGGGCTCTGCCACTGATTCTCGGGAAGTCCCATCCAAGCTACTACTGGAATGATGGGCACCTTCATGAATGACTATCTCTCCAAAGTAACGTGGCCATCGGTTGGAGCAGGTATGCACTTAGATTCGGGGACTACTATCGTTCCTTGTCTACTAATGATTTATGGACGCCCCCGAGACTTCGTTCTAGAGAGTGGATGTTCATCCCTTGGGGCTCTAAACCCCCCGATAGACATCGTGCATTACCTACTAAACTGGATTTATTGAAGTATCTACAGACTAGATCCCCACACTCATGTTTTCATAGCACTGCATATTATACCGACCCCAGCCAAAGAAAGATGGTTGAGAAGGGCTGGTTAGGCGCGGATTTAATTTTCGACCTTGATGGAGACCATCTTCCGGGCGTTTCTGATAATGATTTTCCAGGGATGATGGAGAAAATCCAAGAACAGGCATGGAGTCTTTGGTCAGACTTCCTTCATCCAGAGTTTGGATTTGACGAGAAATACGTACAGACAACATTCTCAGGCCATAGAGGATTCCACATACATGTTAGAGACCCGTCTCTGATGCACCTTGACTCAAATGCCAGGAGGGAGCTTGTGAATTATATTACTGGTGTCGGAATTGATGTTCAATCTGTAATGTCAGGACCTAATATTGGATGGTCTGAAAGAATAGATTTGGGATTTGACAATGTTGTCGGAAAACTGGCTGATATATCCACAGGAGATAACCCAATTGAAAACATAAATCAGCTACATTCAAGTCTGAGATCAAGGAACTTCTCATGTTCCAAGGAACAGATAAAAAAATTAGCCTCAGAATCTATCGCCGGGGGAAGAATAGAAAGATTAAGGGATGACAACAGTAGACCAGTCTTCACAACTAAGAAACTTAACGAGGCATTCTGGGAATTGGTCAAGGGAGCCCCATTAGCCGTTGGAGAGACTGATGAAAATGTGACAGTAGATGTAAAGAGAGTTATCAGATGGGTGGGTAGCCTACATGGCAAATCAGGACTTAGGGTTACAGAGTTCCCACTTTCTAGACTGGAGCCAGGAAAGAGCGACTCTTTCGACGCCATGACGGAATCATCAGTTTTCAGTACTCAGAATAGTTGCAAAGTTGAGTTAATCGTGGACGATGTAACTACTAGGATATCAGGACAGGAAGTTTCAGGATCTTCAGGTGATTTGTTCGAAGTACATGAGTCCATGGCTACTTTCTTAGGCCTCAAAGGTTGGGCAATCCTACACTAATGCGGGCACTTAGGCATACTTAATCACAGAATGTTGAATAGTGTAGAGTCCCGGAAATCAACTGAGACGAACATGCCGGACGATGAAGAATCTTTGGTAGGTCCCAACGGAATGCCATTACCACCGCCCCCACCAGGTCTCAATTTACCCCCCCCTCCTCCTATTCCGATCCCACCACCGCCAGGGGAATTGAAAGAAGAGGTACAATCCAATATTGAACCCGAAGATATGGAAAATTTCTCTGAAGAAGAGTCGAAGAATGACTTTCAAAGTCATTGGGAGAAAAGGAAATCCAATAATGACTCTCAAGCTATAGAAAGCAGGGATAGTATGTATGGTCACATAGACAGAATTTCATCTGGTCAGGTGGGTTCACTGATGGACAGGTTTTCTGACCGGTTTGGCTCAGAGCTGGACAGAGAGATTATTGTACTCAGAAAGAAGCAACAGAAAGATCTACTTGCTATCAAACCAACTGTAGAACTAATTTCATCACCCAATGATGACCTCGAAGAAGAATCAGAAGATCAGGGTGATGATGGCGAAGAGGAAATTGAGGACCTGTTCTCACAATTCTTCGATATCGTGAATAATCTGCTTGGTGATATGGATGAGGATTTCATAAATTCCTTTGTCTCCTCAGATGACTTTCCCCTCTTCCAGGAAGTGGGAGAAGGGCCAAATGATTGCGATGACGAAACTAAGGCAGAATTTTTCTCTATGATTAATCGAGTACTCGGAGATCTTCCGGAGGACAAGATTGGAGATTTTGTTGATTCCCCGGGCTTTATGATCTATCAAGAGATGGGCGAGATTTATTCATGATAAAATATTGAGGTGCGAATATGGGGCTATTGGAAAAGGCAGGCAAGATTTCAGAAGACGATAAGAAGGAAGAAGTAGTTACAAAAACCACTCCCGTTAAGGTTGAACCAGCACCTGTGGCCTCTAAATCAAGACGCGCTAAGAAGAAGGAAGCTAAAGCGGCCGCTAAGAAGAAGGAGCCTCGGAAGCCTAGAGCCAAGAGAGAGAAAAAGCCGAAATCTCCTCCTAAAGCTGTCTCTTATACACATCTGACGCTGCCGACGAACATAGG
>CAXHFM010000129.1:0-3337 GCA_964016345.1 uncultured Candidatus Poseidoniales archaeon
TTGTAACAGCCTCTAATTCCTAATTCTAGGCCGATAGTAGTGGTCCATTCCTCAACCTTTGAGAGTACATCTTCGGAGATATTCTGAGGAGGGATGAAGCAGGTGGAGTCGCCTGAATGGATTCCGGCTTCTTCTAAGTGCTCCATGATAGCACCAATGAGGACTTCCTCTCCATCGCAGACAGCATCAACATCAAGCTCTATGGCATTGCCTAGGTACTCGTCAATTAGTAGTGGCCTATCGGGAGAAAGGAAAGCCTCATCCATGTATGCCTCTAATTGCCTATCATTCGATAGTATCTCCATCCCTCTTCCTCCTAAGACGTAGGATGGCCGGATTAGAACTGGGTATCCAATAGAAGAAACCGCCTTCCTGACTCCTTCTGAATCTATGGCGGTCATGCCCCTTGGCATATTCAATTGACACCTCTCAGCAAAATCCTCGAATCTCTGCCTATCACTGGCCTCATCTACAGCTTCAGGAGTTGTTCCTTCGATTACCAAATTTAGCCCTAATTTTTCCAGATGATGTAAATTATCCGAAAGTGGTAGGGCCAGATTGATTGCAGTCTGGCCGCCGAATTGAAGGAGTATTCCATGAGCTTTCTCTCGGAGTAAAATCTCGGAAACTGATTCCAAATTAAGTGGATCGAAATAAAGCCTGTCACTAGTGTCGAAATCGGTTGAAACAGTTTCAGGGTTATTATTGATGATAATCGCTTCATGCCCCATTTCCCTTATTGCGCCCACTGCATGGACGCAACCGTAATCGAACTCTATACCTTGACCAATTCTGATAGGACCGGAACCAATAACGACAATTCTTTGCTTGGACTTAGTCTCAAGTTCAGGAACTAAATCAACACCATTTTCCCCAGTTCCGCCCTCATATGTTGAGTAATAGTAAGGTGTGACTGCCGCGAACTCTGCTGCACACGAGTCAACCATTCGGAAACGTGGATGGATACCCAATTGATGTCTTCTGATTGTAACTCCTTCCTCTCCTCTTCCCGATGGTAAATTCTTGAATCCGGAGGGAGGGAACCCACACAGTGCATCTGCAATATGTAAATCTGTAAATCCTACTCCTTTCCAAGATCTCATCTCAGACTCGGGAATTTCAGAGGGGCGAAGCCCCATCTCTCCAGCGGCCCTAATCTCAGTTTCAACAGCCGCCATTTTCTCAAATCTGTGTAAGAACCACCTTGTTACTCCTCCAGTTAAATCCCTGACATCTTCTAGCGAATACCCTCTTCTGAATGCTTCCATAATTGCAGACATTCTCCTATCTGTGGGCACCCTGAGCCAATCTTCTAAAATTGCGGTAGGAAGCTCCTCGGAGGATCTCTCATCCATGGATTCACCTCCTGAAGAATCGGCCATTGTGAGAGGCCTTGGATGTGGTTTTCCATACTCTAGACTTGCCCATGCCTTGAGAAAGGCCTCTTCGAAACATCTCCCTATAGCCATCACTTCTCCTGTTGATTTCATGGAGGTCCCAATTGTTCTATCGGCTGTCCTAAATTTATCGAATGGCCATCGTGGTATTTTCACTACACAGTAGTCCAATGTAGGTTCGAAAGCGGCAGTTGTCCCCTCGCCGGTTATTGGATTAGGTAGCTCATCTAGAGTATATCCTACGGCTATCAGGGCAGCCATTCTGGCGATTGGGTAGCCTGTTGCTTTGGATGCCAACGCCGATGACCGTGATACTCTCGGATTGACCTCGATGACTCGATATTGCCCAGTTGACTGCTCAACTGCAAACTGAACATTGCAACCACCTTTGATATTGAGTCTTCTAATAAGTTTCAAGGCCGCGTCTCTCAACATCTGATGATCCCTGTCTGAGAGAGTCTGTTGAGGTGCGACAACAACAGATTCACCAGTATGTACTCCCATTGGATCGAGATTCTCCATGGTGCAGACGATAATCGCATTATCAGCTGCATCTCTCATCACTTCATATTCGTGTTCTTGCCATCCTAGGATGCTGACCTCAATGAGTACTTGGCCTATGGCTGATTGAAGTAGTCCCTGGCTGGCAATCTCAACTAGCTCCCCTTTGTTAAATGCGGTTCCACCTCCTAATCCGCCCAATGTGAACGCTGGACGTATAAGAAGTGGGTATTTTCCAATCTTATCTGCGGCATCTATGACCTCTTTGATAGACGAACAGGCTACTGCTTCGCATACCGGAAGATCAATTCCCTCACATACTCTTTTGAAGAGATCTCGATCTTCTGCCTCATCTATAGAGGCTAAGTCACAACCTATCAATTCTACTCCTAACTCATCCAATGAGCCATCCTTGGCTAGAGCGGATGCGATATTTAGTGCCGTTTGACCACCCATTCCTGCTAAAATGGCATCTGGTTTCTCTAGCTCGAGTATTCTCTTAACAACCTCGGGGAGAAGAGGCTCGATGTATATCCTATCTGCCATTTCTGGGTCATTCTGAATTGTCGCTGGATTAGAATTGATCAATATTACTTCATAACCGTCATCTCTCAGAGCCCTACATGCCTGAGAACCTGAAAAATCAAACTCTGCCGCCTGGCCTATTCTAATAGGTCCACTCCCAAGTATCACTATCCTTGATAGATCGTTCCTTCGGGGCACTAACTCCCACCTCCTCCTACAAGGGCTGGTTGTGGGTCTCCTGACAGATGGTCAGCAACTATGTCGGCAAATCTATCGAATAGTGGGGAAGCGTCGTGTGGTCCAGGACAGGCCTCGGGATGGAACTGGATCGTGAATGCTGGCTTCCCAACTAAGTCTAGGCCCTCGACAGTCCTGTCATTGGCATTTACATGCCTGACTGTAAATTCAGCCTCTAGGATATTACTTCCTGCTACGGAACATGCGCCTGAAGGATGAGGGGCAAGCATTCCTTTACTGGGGTCCTCTACTGCAAATCCATGATTCTGACTTGTGATGTCTACCTTGCCAGTCACCAGATCAAGAACGGGCTGATTCGATCCCCTATGGCCGTACCTGAGCTTGTATGTCCTGAGTCCCGCGGCGAGGCCCATGAGTTGATGCCCCAAGCAAATCCCCATCACTGGCATATCTGATCTGACGGCAGCAGCGAGAGTTTCACGGGCTGTTGTAGCCGTCCCAGAGTGAGCTGGATCTCCGGGACCATTAGATGCGAAAAGGGCGTCTGGCTTCCAATTATCCATTATTTCTTGGAATGGCAATGATGCAGGGCACCAGACTACCTCAAATCTACTACAAAGCTCTCTGATAATATTATACTTTATTCCGCAGTCTAATACTGCCAATCGGGGAAGCTTCTGGCCATTTTCACCTATAGCTCCCGGATTAGCAATAAC
>CAXHFM010000130.1:0-3273 GCA_964016345.1 uncultured Candidatus Poseidoniales archaeon
AGCGTCAGATGTGTATAAGAGACAGGAGGATAATATGCCCCATAGAAAGATTACTTATTCATCTACCCAAGGTTGTCATAAAAGACGGTGCAGCCGCCGCTTTGTCACACGGAGCAACTCTAGCAAGACCTGGAATTGTCAAAGCTTCAGCAGGTACGAAGGCCGGCTCAACTGTATTAATTGAGACTCTCAAAGGAGAAGCAGTTTCTATCGCTGAGCTGACAATAGATTCTGACGCTCTTCCAGAGATAGATTCTGGAGAAATTGCAATTCCAAAATCTGTTTTGATGAGTCCCGGGACTTACCCTCAGACATGGACTAAATCGAACTAAGCAATTTCATGCTCTTCGTAAATCCACTCATCAGTCTCTAAGCGAATTATCAGCTTCATAGTGACGCCCTCCATCCCAGTTGGAAATCACGTTCGAAAAAGTAGCATGTATAACCATTATCCGAGAATAACCGATTATCAGCCCTCAGTGCTCTTCATAAGCTGCCTATCAACTACTTTCTATCCTTTCTGAAAGGCTTCCTTACTCTGCCAGGTCCAATCTGAATAGCGGCAAGACAGATGACCATTATGCCAATCGCCAAAGCCAACAGAACGGCATCATTACCCTCTCCTATGCCCCTCTCTTCACCATTTGTAGACTCATGGACTATTATCTCAACTTCCTTGACATTGTTACTTTCGTCGATCTCGAGGATAGATCCAGAATAATCAACTTCTATCCTTACTAATTGGCTGGAGGGGCCCTGGAAAACTGCGTCACATTGTATGTAATCTAGTCCCCCAGATGAAATATGTCCAATGGTTGAGGTCCCAACTAGAGCCCCATCTAGATAACATCTCACTTCAATGACACTCGCATCTCCCATTCCTTGGTTTCGGACATTGGCAACAATCCTTCCAACTTGCCCATCATGTATCTTAGAATCACCTGTAACTGAATTTGTTATCGATACACTCTCAACTAGTAGGTCTGATTTTGACGTGACTATCACATCAATAATCTCCGAATACTCGCTATTGCCGTCATTTACGGTAACCTCTACGGGATGAACGCCGGTCTCAACAGGTGTCAAACTTAGTATTCCATCGGAGAAAATCGCCCACGAACGGCTACTTGTGACGATGAGATTTTCAGAATCGGGATCATATATCTGCAACTCCAGGGTTGCGGTTTCACCAATCTCAACGTATACGCTCATTGGCAATCCCTCGAAAACTGGAGGATCTTCTACTTCAGAAACAAACACTCTGAAGGAGTCCGTCCACTCATTTCCACGCTCGTCTTCTACAGTTAACTGAATCAAAGACTCACCATGCGATTCAGAAACCGGTTGGATGACTAATGAGCTACCTTCTGAATAAACACTTACTATATCTCCTTGAGAGCTAAACGCACTAACAATCAGGTCTTCTTCGGGTGTCAAATCATCCGTACATGTAACGCTAAGGGGGAGTAGCATTCCCCCTCCGTCTTCAACTAGTTGAATATCTTCTAGTCCAATGCACACAGGATCCCTGTCCCATTCTAATAGATAACCCCCTGAGATACTAACTGACTCGATATGGATGACTATGGTTTCCGGAGATCCATCAGACGCCCATTGAAATCTTGAGGCAACTCCAAACTCAACAGAGTCTGCGTGACTAGGCAGAGCATGTCCTGTTGGAACACTAACAGAAAAACTCCCCAAATTTATCGGCATAGTTTCAATGAGATAGTCGCCCATAGCGAACTTGAGGGAGCTTCCTGCTTGTGATAGTCCTGAAATATTTCCAATAATGGATCCAGTAACTTCCAAATGGGGGTCATTGAGGTCAATCCTTGCAGAACTAATACATCCATCGTAGATTGTCAACCTAACCGAATTAGTTACATCATTCTGGGCCAATAAATCACCATTGTCATATGTCTGCCAATTTTCCATTGACGACTGTCCCTG
Organism: uncultured Candidatus Poseidoniales archaeon; assembly: GCA_964016345.1. Classification (GTDB taxonomy): domain Archaea; phylum Thermoplasmatota; class Poseidoniia; order Poseidoniales; family Thalassarchaeaceae; genus MGIIb-O5. The sequence goes on from CAXHFM010000130.1 coordinate 1,954, forward strand.
GGGCGTGGCCTCGATTGTGAAATTACCATCGCCGAATACATGAATCCTCCCTAATTCTTGATTGTAAGGAGCAGTAACTGTGAATTCCCATGTGCCTGGAGTTTCCTCCTCGGTAGTTAGGCCACAACTCTCTGCTGCTAGGCCATTAATGGCACCGTCGTAAGGCCCGAAGTCTAAGACAGGCATTCCATTTCCAATGAGCTCATTGGTAGCCTTCACATTTTCGAAGGAATACCATGGTTGTAGATACTTAGCTTTCATCCCAACCGCGTCTACCCTTACTTCTGAGTCATCACTACCGCCTCCTTGAGAAACGTAGTCTATTGTGACATAGGCGCCTTCAACCAGTTGCCAAGTCCACTGTGCTTGATCACCTAGGGGAAGTATTAGTGGATTGTTCATCTTGTAAACCCCCGAAATAGTCCTAGTGTAGGTCTTAACGAGTTTTTCACTGCCGACGCCTCCGAGAATTATTCTCACGGTATCCGAATAAAGCACGTCTGGTATCTCAAAGTGGATTACTAATGATATATTAGTCAGGATTAATGAACTCATTCCCTCGAATTCGAAACCATCCAAAGTGATATTTGGACCTCTGGACCAAGTGTAGAATCCATCAGGATTGCCCGTGCTGTAATTAGACGAAGTAGGGCTTGAACTGGACCAGGATGTTATCTCACCAAAGTTCTCTGGCCTGTCATGAGTAAACGACAACTCGCCATCAGCTACAATCCCTGTTGAGAACTGAGCGGGATTCTGACTAAACCCAGAGGTTGAAGAAATTGACCAAATCGTACTATCCTCAAACGAACCCGCCTCGAAAACCTCCATCTCTTCTGCAGTGATTACAGTATCACCAGCAACAATAAAGGGAATTTGAATAGAAATAAGCATTATGAGTGCTATTGAGGTGCACCTTCCCAACTCTCTCATAATATATCCACGAGAACCATAGTGCTTCAACCCGTTGGTCTCTGGCGCCTTCTGTGCATAACTGTTCATAAACGGTGCTACTCCCGACAAATCACAGACGGCTGTGATAGTGTAGCGGTTAGCACGGTGGGTTGTGGTCCCGCCGGCCCGGGTTCAAGTCCCGGTCACGGCCCCATTGCTAGAGTCAGCTGTTAAGCTCTCCATCTGGGATATCATGTCCCATTTTATCCACCTTAATCGCCATATATTCTCTATTCTCATCACTTATCCCAACTATTAGTGGCATTCTCTCAGATACATTTGTTCCGTTCGACGACAATTGCTTTACCTTATCTGGATTATTTGCTGTCTCTTATACACATCTCCGAGCCCACGAGACTTACGTGC
>CAXHFM010000131.1:0-3266 GCA_964016345.1 uncultured Candidatus Poseidoniales archaeon
TCAGATTCTTCTCAGAAATGATTAGGGATATGGAAGATGAAATCTATGATATGGAAGATGCTACAAATATAGTGAAGCTCAAATCCGTTGGAGTTGGAGCACTTATAACTCCATGGAATCTTCCTTTGTACCTACTTTCTTGGAAGGTTGCTCCAGCTATTGGAATGGGAAATACCGTGGTTTGTAAACCGAGTGAGCTGACTCCACTTACTGCCGATCTTCTGATGAGAGTGATTGATGAGGTTGGTCTGCCTTCAGGAGTGGTGAATCTTGTCCATGGGAATGGAAATACAGGATCAATACTTACTGAAAGTCCCGATGTAGACCTTGTCTCATTCACCGGAGGGACATCGACAGGCGCTAAAGTTGCGCAATCTGCATCTCCTCAATTCAAGAAGTTGAGTTTGGAGCTGGGAGGTAAGAATGCGAGCATAGTATTCTCAGACTGTGATCTGGAAGAGACGATCAAAGGAGTGGCGAGAGCCGCGTTTCTCAATCAGGGACAGGTTTGCTTGTGTGGCTCTAGGATACTGGTTGAGGACTCAATTTATGATAAGTTCATGGAATTATTCATAGAGTCCGTTGAGTCTATGGTAATAGGTGATCCAATGGATGATGGCACAGAGCTAGGGGCATTGATTTCCAAGCAGCACCTGAATAAAGTCGAAGGCTACGTATCACTAGCTTTGGAAGAGGGAGGACAAGTAGTAACCGGAGGCAAGCCATGCTTACCCAAAGAATTTGAAGGTGGCAATTGGATGTCTCCCACTGTGATAACAGGTCTCGGAACAGAAGCAAGATGCTCCACTGAAGAGGTCTTTGGCCCCTTTGTAACTGTACATCGGTTCTATTCAGAGGATGAGGCCATAGAAATTGCAAATAATACTAGATACGGTTTGGCCGGTAGTATTTGGACCATGGACTTGGAAAAGGGCAGGAGAGTAGCCGAGAATATTCATTCTGGCATGGTTTGGGTCAATACTTGGCTACACAGGGATCTTCGAGTACCTTTTGGGGGAGTGAAGGATAGTGGGGTTGGTAGAGAAGGAGGAAAGTGGAGCTTGGGGTTCTTCTCAGAGCCGCTTAATGTATGCATCAAATATGATTGATGCACAAGACTGTAAGACAAGTATGTTTTCGGAATGATGATTAGAATGGCGCACATTGGGATCATCGGAGCTGGTTCATACGTCCCACCTCATGAAATGAGTAATGACGATTGGGCGAAATTAGTAGATACCAGCGACGAATGGATAACTACCAAGACCGGGATGAAAAAGAGGAGGATTGCCGATTCGGATGTCTGCACATCTGACTTGGCCGTAGAGGCCTGTAAGGTCGCATTGGAAAATTCTGGATTGAAGGTATCCGATATCGATTTGATTATTTTAGCTACATCTTCACCCGATGTTCCTTTGTCCTCAACAGCTGGGATAGTCCAAGATAAGCTAGGTTGCTCTGACTGCGTCGCCTTTGATATCAATGCAGTTTGTGCTGGTTGGGTTCACGCACTAGACATAGGAGCTAGATTTGCAGGAACGGAAGGATATGAAAATGTCCTGGTTGTTGGTTCTGAGGTCTACTCTAGGATACTTAATTGGAAGGATCGTTCAACTTGTGTATTATTCGGTGACGGCGCAGGGGCAGTGGTACTCTCCAAGGTTCCAGAGGGAAAGGGAATTATTGGATCTTGGATGATGAGCGATGGTTCCGGCTCTGGTGTTATTGAGATTCCCGCTGGAGGGGCCAGAATCCCTATTCCCAGTGAAGAATTCAAAGATGGGATGCAATATTTTCATATGGATGGAAGGGCAGTTTGGGACTTTGCTATCGAAGCGTTTCCTCAAGCAGTATTATCCGTGTTAGAAAGGTGTGGCAGGAGTATAGATGAAGTTGACCTTATCATTCCCCATCAAGCCAACATAAACATCATTGAGAAAGGGATGGAGAAACTCGGATTACCTATGGGGAGGACTTTTACTAATCTACACAAGTATGGAAATACGGCCGGGGCCAGTGTTCCAATTGCCATGCACGAGGCATTTGAAGAAAATAGGATAACAGAAGGAGACTTGGTAGTCACAGTTGCATTTGGTGGTGGCTTGGCGTGGGGCGCTAATCTGATTCAATTCTAATTTACTGGGCCCCAAGAACCGGTAGTCTGGTTGAAGGAAAGGATTGTTCCATCTGGATTCTGACAGTAGACTTTTCCTGATTCTTCAGCCCAAACAAGTTGCCCGTTTTCATTCATCTTAGCATCCCTGGGAGGTCTGATTGAATCAGCTCTTGTCTCTTCTGAGGTGCCAGATGTTGATTCGGGGACTGAGACATTTGAGTAAATTTTAGGCTCATTATTTTCCATTCCAGAATCACCCGAGAGTGTGAATGATGATTCATCATTTTGGCCCCTTCTCCTAACTATGAGTAACCCTCCAAGTGCGCCAATTACTACTATCGACACTACTGCAACGAAGATTAGCATGGTCAATGATTCCTCGGCTTCTTGCCTGTCGGGGTCATTAGGGAATGCGTCTCCATTGTCTCCCACTCCATCAAGATCTGAGTCCTCCCACTCAAGTGGATTTAGAGGGAAGTCGTCAACGCCGTCCATGAATCCATCATCATCTGAATCGGGATCGGTGGCACTGGTATTCCTCTCGTTTTCCTCTACATCGGACGAACCATCATTATCGTCATCTGTGTCCGAATTATCCCCTATTCCATCCATGTCGTTGTCATTCCACTCGGTCGAGTCAAGAGGAAGCGCATCTTGGAGATCAGGGAATCCGTCATTATCATCATCCTCATCCTCCTCTAAATCCTTACAGCCATCCGAGTCATTATCCACATCTACCGTACTAGACCATCCTAACAGACCGAGTGGGCATGTATCGAATATATCGTCGATACCGTCCCCATCATCATCCAGGTCTACTTCATCGTGGAGCCTGTCGCCATCTGAGTCAGTTAGGCATTCATCCTCTGACGTAGAGGATTCTTGGAGAGTTATCGTATTTTCTGGGCAAGATTCGGTAATTATGCTCCGTGCGGATGATACAAACTGATCTAGTGGTGCGGGGATTTGTTGTGACTGACCAGGATCAGGGACGAAGAAACCAGGATCGGCATCCAGGCAAGTGGACTGGCCGGGAGATGGCTGGTATGTCCCAGGGGCACATTCTTGTTGAGAAGAGGATGCCTCAGAAGGGGAGAAGAAACCAGGATCGGCATCCAGGCAAGTGGACTGGCCGGGAGATGGCTGGTAT
>CAXHFM010000132.1:0-3258 GCA_964016345.1 uncultured Candidatus Poseidoniales archaeon
GACGGACGGCACGCTAACCCTCAAGGCTGAGAATAGACTTCTTAGAAAGCTTAAGAATTTAGCATCTAGAAGAGACGAACTACTCCCAAAAGCCGCTGAATTTGAGGCCATAAATATCGATCTTGGCGATTTAGAAGGCACTATTCAATCTCTCAAGGCCGAAGCCGATGCGCAACACGAAGCAATGAAAAGTGCACATCAGGAGGCTGACGATATTTGGGAAGAAGTAAAACCCATGCTCGAAGAAAGAGACTTCCTTAGATCAGAGGGGGATCGACTTCACGAGATTTTCGTAGAGTCTAAAGAATTGGCCAACTCCGTACATGCTGAAATTGAAGCTCTACTAGAAGAGGTCAACGAGGCCAGAGAAGAAATGAAGACAAGGAAGGAAGAAAGGGCCAGAGTAATACGGGATCATAATGAGTCTGTAAGGGAAGCACTAAAGACACCCGATAATGACGAAATTTTAGCCGACTCTCTCACTGATAAGCTACTTTCTGAGGGCTCATTAACCCTAGGTGGGTCAATGTCAGGTGATCCACAGGCATCACCGAATGCAAATACGTCGACTCCCCAAAAAAGAAGAAAAACTAGGAAAGTTGGTGCCTTTAGAAAAACTAGGAAGTAATATTACCATCCTCTCTCTTCTAATCTCACTTCCAGTGTCTCTATCTCAAGTCCGGGCATTGCTTCACCGATCATTGAACATGCTTCAGAAACAATAGATGGATCGTTGTAGTGGTGAGTAGCCATGACGATGGCCTCTGCCGTATTAGCTGGGTCCGAACTCTTGAATATCCCAGAGCCTACAAAGACGCCATCCATCCCATGATTCATCATCAAAGCTGCATCTGCTGGAGTTGCAATTCCCCCTGCCGAGAAAGTAACAACAGGCAAGCGCTTCTTCCGCACTACTTCGGAAACTACAGACTCCACTTCAGAACGCAATTCTTCTATTTTTCCAAAAGGTGTCGTCTTGCTTGGAAGATTAAATTTTGATCCTTTCTTTACTCGATTATATCCATCCATAATCGATGAAATTGAATCTTCGTATTTTTTGCTGTGTTGATCTTCAATTATTTCGCTAAAATATTCAATTTCCTTACTTACGAGGACAGCATGTTGTACTGCGCTAACAACATTGCCTGTCCCCGCCTCTCCCTTTGTTCTGATCATAGCCGCTCCTTCAGCTATTCTTCTAACTGCTTCTCCAAGGTCTGTACAACCGCACACGAAAGGGATTGTAAAATCGTTCTTAGGTATGTGAAAGAATGGATCTGCTGGTGTTAGGACTTCAGACTCATCTATCATGTCCACTCCTAATTGTTCTAGTACCCGCGCCTCTTCAGTGTGGCCAATTCTAGCTTTGGCCATTACAGGGATACTAGTGGTTTCTATTATCTCTTGAATCATCTGCGGATGACTCATTCTGGCAACTCCACCCATAGCGCGAATGTCTGCGGGAACTCTTTCCAGTGCCATAACCGAAACTGCACCTGCATCCTCAGCTATGTGTGCCTCTTCAGGCGTGACAACATCCATAATGACTCCACCCTCTTGCATTTTAGCAAAGCCTCTCTTCAAAAGCTCAGTTCCGTGACGCATCTCTGCTAAGTTGAAGGTAGTATCCATGTGTACTGCTACGACGGCCCACTCAAGAACCTATGTAATGATAATTTTAACAACTAGGCTAGAACTGGGGAGTCCCCTTCTGCAGTTGGAAGGTTCGGTGCCTCTTCCTCATTTCTATCTAGCCAATTCTCAAATTCATCTGGCAAATCAGTATCTGCAAATATAGCCTCAACAGGGCACTCGGTAACACACGCCGCACAGTCAATACACTCATCTGGATCTATGACCAGATAATTGTCAGCTTCCCTGAATGCTTCGACCGGACATACGGCTACACAATCCTGGTACTTGTGATCAACGCAAGCCGAGGTTACTACGTGTGGCATATTATCGTACATTCTCTTTGGCTAACACATTTGAAGTCTTGCTCTTATTCACAGCGGAAAATCTACTATGCCATGCTCCTCACTAAATCCGCAATAATATTCAGATGATTATCTCCAGGATAGGATTCAATCTTGAAAATCCCCTTCACGAAGGTTTCACTCCTATCTCTCAAACAGAGCCTGACTTCCCCTTTGACAAGTTTAGAAAGAGAGATCCTTAGATGCAAATTCTTGTCATCGTCAATCCTCTTCTCAATGCCCTCTGAAAGTAATTGAAGTAGAGTTTCACTACCAAGCCTACCTAGGCTTTCCCTAGCCAATTTTTTTCTCCCGATTCTAACAATGCCGGTACTTATCGGTGGTCCGTGAAATGACTTGTCCCTTTCCCAAACTACACAATCTTCAATCCCTGATAACCACTCCAGGGATTTCTGGATTAGAGCTATATCGTCAAGCTCGCAAGCGTGTACCCTCCACTCAGCCCTAAGTATGCCCATATCTTCAGGCAGGAATCGACCCTTCATAGTCACTTACCCGAATTGTTGTCATTGGGGCCTGTTTCAAATACTAAGTGTAGGTCGGAGGGTCGCAAGCGGGGAAGCCCCCGATGATGAGGTCGTTGTAATGGCAAAAGGAGCAAAGGCGAGAGCAGCGGCACGAAGGCAACGGGATAAGTGGAAGTCTAAGAGATGGTTTTCCATAAGGGCGCCAAGAAATCCATGGTCATACAGAGTTATCGGGGAGACTATCGCAGAAGAGCCAGAAATGCTGATCGGTAGAAATTATGAGATAATGCAGAATGAACTTGATGGCGATTTCTCGAAGATGCATGTCAAGATAAGATTCAGAGTTTCTGATGTTTTGGGAAGCGATGCAATTACTGAATTCATTGGCCATCAGATGATGCAAGATCATGTCCGAAGACAAGTAAGAAGGGATAGAGGCAAAATAGATGACACCGTCGATGTTGTTACAGAAGACGGATTTTATGTGAGGTTCAAACCGTTAATTTTGACGAGAGAAAGAGTCAAGTCAAGTCAAAAGAATGAGATTAGGTCCGTTGCTAGGAACACTATTTTGAAGGCTGGCGCCTCCTCAACTTGGGTTTCCATGCAAAAATCAGTTATGGACGGGGAGCTCGAGGCCCTGATCAAAGAAGAGGCCTCAAAAATAAGCCCTATTAGGATGGTTATGATCAGAAGAACTCAATTAATACAGTCAGGGGTTGTTACAAACGACGGTCCGACACTAGAGGAGATTATAGCAGAAGAGGAAGCGACCAAGAAATCTGCTTCTGAAC
>CAXHFM010000133.1:0-3231 GCA_964016345.1 uncultured Candidatus Poseidoniales archaeon
AACCATGAGATTCTTCTCTCGGACTTCGATGCAAGAAGTATTCTTCTCATGTTCAGCCCAATTTTATTTTCTCCCCACAAACTGGACAACTGAATTTCTTCAATCCCAACTCTATCTCAAAGATAGAGCTGCATGACTGGCAACTTACCCCGATGTTAGCACCTGCGAGAGGAAGTGGAGGAGGTAATGGAGGAGAGTGTTTAGGAACTGGAATGGCAAACTCTCCAGAGCCTCCCAGCTCGGGAAGTGGACTGGCCAAATTACTGGATCTGTATTCTCTCCTTCTCCTCCTTTCGGCCACGTTTCGAGAATCCGTTTTTTGTTCCTCCACCAATTCTACCTCCGAAGAACTAATCGAGATATCGGTCTCGACGATTACATCAACAACATCTTCCTCGAGTATTACAACTCCTGTTATCCTTTTTCCAGTCCGACCGCTCGCCCATCTGATGGCCCTTGTCGACATGGTTAGAATAACAACCAAGCAGAGAACTATTGTAACTCCAGATATTCCAATCAGGATAACATTGAAATTTCTCTCATCCAGTCCCAGATATGCCCTGACCTGGTCAAGAATATTATCTTCGGAACTTGCGGGAGATGAATCATCTACCAATGCTCTAATTTGCCATCCAGTTGGAGATGTCTGTAGGATGGTCGCGTCACTGTCTGCCGGAGATCGACTGGCAACTACGATTCTGCCGATTCCCAATCTGTCAGAAACCCCAATCCACTCATCTTCTAAATTCGCCATCCCATATTGTATCTGAGGCCCACTGGGTCCTACGAAATCAAAGAAAATCTGTATTCCTCTATCTGTATCGAGAAGTCCGATGTAACCAAGACCTCTAGCCGAAGTCCTCTCTTCTAATATCTCGGAGAATGACGAGTCCACTATTGTGACGATTAATTCTGATGTCTGATCGGCACCCTCGCCCCATGTAGCTACCATTACGTCCTCCCCCTCTACCACTGATGTGGATAGCGAGGGCATGAAGGCATAATCTCCCACGGCTTTTTTGAATGACCATGACTCCTGATCTGGAAGTCCGTGAGCATACCATAGACCTAGTCTGTCTAACCCAGTTGTGTCGTTCCTCGTGTCCTGATATAATATGTGCCCATCTTCATCCCCCATCGCCACTGCTACTGGGTCAGTCTTGCCCGGGGTCAGTTCAAGTTCGCTTACCAACTGTGGATTGACAAACCAATCAGAAGACTTGGTTGGAGACTCTGATGAAAGTAAGAAAATAGCATTATTCTGCCCAGATGGACCTGTTGCTAATTGATGATGATAGCCCGCTATCAGAATTTCTGTTCCCTTCATATCCATCCCTATTCCCCAATATTTTCCTTCAGATAGAGATATGGGACTCATCAAATCTTGAATGGGGGACATTAGACAGCTGGAGTCGATCGTAGTATAACTCACAGTCTGTTGGAAGAATCCCTCGTTATCCAAATATCTACGAGTCCAGGCAACATGGGCCAAGCCATCGCTCGATGCTTCTGCTACAATGTCCCCTGACCATTTTTCCTCCAATACATTTGAGCAGGCAGTGATGGCTCTATTACTACCAAGTCGGTAAAGTCCCAATTCATCTCCTCTGTTAGTTATGACGACCCCTCCCTCCTCGCTAAGATGAATTACCTCTACAGGTTCCTCGCCAGTTGGGAAATTTGTAGTTCTAGGACCGGTTAATGTAGTCTCGTCCACAAGGATAGTTGTTTCAGCAATGTTGTTACCCCAGTCCAAATCGGTCATAGATGAACCAGAGAGGCTTACTCTTACTTGAACCGGTCCAGTAGAGCTCTCCAGGTGGGCAAATGAGATTTGTGACGCCCCCTGTCCCATTACTAGAGGGACCGGTGTCGAGGAGATTAACTCCCATCCGACATCATTTCTTATTTCCAAGGTAGCCTCGAGTTCTGTCGCATCGCTAGAGCCAAGATTATCAACTCTGGCAGTGATAACAAACTGTTCATTTGGCCTGGGCACCGGAGGCTCAGTTCTGATTGCCCCCTCTCTGAAAGCTAGGTCGACACCTTGGGGCCTCTGTAAAACGGGGAATTCTACCGTCTGCTCATTATCTTCTTCATTGATTTCTTGGATTTCATTATTTGGGTCAAGTGAGATGGATAAGGTCCTATCCCCCAATGTTAAGGGATTCCAGTAAAGGGTGACATCAACTATATCCCCGCTACCAATGCTAGGGATTGTGAGCTCATCCTTTCTTGCCCCATTTTCCTTGAGATAGACGGTGACCTCAGTGGCATCTAAATCACCATCATTCCTGACCTCACAACTTACTTCTAGAAACGTATTGACGAATGATTCAGACACCGGCAGCCCATATTCGCTAATGCTAATGCCACTCCTAAATATCAAGTCCGGAGCAGGTGGATCATTATCCACTTCCACCGTTCTCCGTACTTCATCAGAGAAGATGCCATCGCCACTTACCACTCTGACTGAGATTCGATAAAATCCGTCATTGACAGTCGTGGTATCCCAATTCACCGACCAATCCCCCGAGTCACTGCCAGTTCCTCCAAATTGTTGTGCTGTTTCCCAGTTTTCAGTGCCCAATCTCCATTGAATACTAGCTCCATTGACCGACTCCCAACCTCCGAAAATATTTGTATTTCCTGACACAGGAGACTGTCCACTTGGCCCTCCTAATGTTACTTCTAACAAACCGACAGGATGCTCACTCTGCTCCATCTCGCTCCAGACATTGAACTCATTTCTCGCCTTGGCCTTGATTATTATCTCCTCTATGTCTATCTCATCCTCTGTAAATTCTGGAATTGAAAATGGAGTGGACCAATTAAGAGTGCCTTGCACCGCATGCCAATCTACGAGAATTTCGGTCTGCCTAGGCCCCTCGTCTGGCTTATACCTGTAAGAAATACTTACGTTGACTTCTTCGATTGTTCCATTGGTATCCGCATCCTCGTCGATATGTCCCCTGACGCTGTAAGTTTCGCCTTCAATAAGCCACGCATCTTCCTCGGGAGTTTCTATTATCACCCATTCCTCTGTTCCTGTTGGAGGGGGCTCAGTACTATTTCCCCCCTCATCCCCCCCGCCATTATCTCCAAGTATTGCCTGCATGACCATCTCGCCATCTATTATACCAAAGCCGTACTGATCGTTCCATCTCTCTGAAACGTCAGGTGCCGATGCTCCTCCTCTGGTCTCCGAATTATTCCTGAGGATATCTTTCA
>CAXHFM010000134.1:0-3229 GCA_964016345.1 uncultured Candidatus Poseidoniales archaeon
CACCACGCCTATGTTCGTCGGCAGCGTCAGATGTGTATAAGAGACAGGGAGGAAAGTGCCTGAATATTTACATTAATCCAGACACTAATACGCGACCTATCGGGACCATGATTACAGAAGATGGGACTGGTTGGGTGAAATGGTTCTCTGGAGATCCTGATGATAATCCGAGCAGAAGAGGGATAGAGCCAGATGGGGAATCTCTGGAGGGCTTCCGGACACTGAGAGTCGCATATGAGCCCGATAGGGAGCTCCCAGGGGGATGTAGAGCAGAGACTACTCCAGTAGTAAACAGCTCATTCATGGACATGGAGGTCCTCGTGAGGAGCAGAGTGGATATCCTTCTGAAGAACCATTGGTCTGACCCAGTCGGATACAAGGTTGGAGATGATATCACGGGCTCGGTAGCCATCCTGAGGGACAGACTCGATGTCGCAGTCGCCGGAGAAACAGTGGTCTTCAAGATACAATACTGGAACGGCACTGGTTGGGTCAACATCCCTCCTCAGTACGACGTTACTAACGAGCAAGGTGAGGCAGAGTTCAATTTCACATACTTAGGAGAGGATGTACCATTCGCAGGCGAATGCGGTCAGTTGGATACCTTTGGGAACCCATGGCCGTGTGCCGTAGACGGTAAATGGCAAGTAACCGTTCACTTCCAAGAATCCTCTTTCTACCAAGGAGAGGATTTGGAAAACACCCCCCTGATTCGTTTGGATACGACACAACCAGAGGGCCAAACTAGCTTCTTCACAGCCCAGGTCACCGTAGTTCTACTCATTGCACTCTCGTTCGCATTACTAATCGGGGCAATAATGTACAGGAACTACGCAGAGCGCAGAAGAATAGAGATTATCCGAGGCATTTTAACAGATTCCCTGATGTCTCTTAAAGCATCGAATGACTTCATTCAGACGATATTCAACTGCTACAAGGATCTAGTCAGGTTCTTCAGGAAGAGAGGGGCAATGAAGAAAGTGTACGAAACTACCAGAGAGTTCGAAGATGCACTCAACACCATGCTTGGAGGAATAGCTCCTCCAGAAGACCTTGACGAGTTCTTCGCCATATTCGAAGAAGCGAGATACTCCAATCACGAAATCGGTGCCGAACAGAGAGACCGTGCAATATCGACACTGCAGTCGATAATCAATCACATGACAGTCTCCCTAGGGGACAGCGTGCTGATGAGAACCTCAGACAACGAGTCGTCAATGTACGGCTCTGTTACACGTGCAGGGGAGTTTATCGACTCAGAAGGGCAGGTCAGGCTAGCAGGAGTAGACGAGGACGATCCCGACTCAGGGTTCAGGATTTGATTACTTAGTAGGCTACACAAGGTGCAAATTGACCCCTTCATGGAGCCCGTAGCATTCATAACAAGGCCTCAGGTGGCCCGCCTACCCAAGAAACGTCGAGGGAGTCATATGAGTAAGAAGAACAGAAAGACCAACCAATCCCTTATCGCCCTAATCGGTGATTTGAAGGAGCAGAGCAGGTCCACCGGTTCGGCACTATGGCGAGACGTGGCGCTACGACTCGAAGCGAGTCGTAGCAATTGGGCAGAACCAAACCTGAGCCGCCTGTCAAGGCATGCTTCCACAGAGGACATGGTCCTCGTTCCTGGAAAGCTTCTTGGCAGTGGTGAAGTAGAGGGAAAGCCCAGCGTCGCCGCCTACAGTGTCAGCTCCGGAGCTAGGACCAAGATTGAAGGCGCAGGTGGACGCGTCCTTACCATCAGGGAACTGATGAAGGAAAACCCTGAAGGAAAGGGGGTGAGGATCCTTGGATGACCAACACACACTAGTCTACGATGCTAGCGACAAGATCCTTGGAAGACTTGCCAGTCATATCGCCTCTCAAATGTTAACGGCCAGAAAGAGTGGAAAGCAGCAGAGGGTAATAATCCTGAACGCAGAGAATGCAATAGTCTCCGGACCTAAGAAGAGGGTCTTTGGAAAGTACAGGGCTAAGTATGAGCTTAATCACGCACGAAAGGGGCCTTTCTACCCAAGGATGCCTGATCAGATTTTCAAGAGAACGGTCAGAGGAATGCTACCGTACCAGAAGAACAGCAGTGGAAGGAACTCTCTTAGAGACCTTAGAGTAATGATCGGAACCCCCTCCAACCTGAGTGGGGAAGAGCTACCCGATGGGCATCAGTGGGGAGACACATCAACTATAGACAAGCCCCTACCGCTAAAGTTCGTCAGACTAGGAGATATTAGCGAGGCCCTTGGAATCGACTCAACAAGATGGAGTGCTGAATAATATGGCTAGGAAGAAGAGCAAGAAGATTTCAGTGAACACTAGTGGAAAGAGGAAGACGGCTGTTGCCAGAGCGACCGTCAGGAAAGGACAGGGCAGAGTCAGAGTCAATGGCGAGCCTATCCACATCATGGGCCCTAGTTTAGCACAGAGAAAGGCACTCGAGCCCGTTCAGATTGCTGAAGCAATGAACAGACTGGGGGATGTGGATGTATATGTCGATGTAGTAGGTGGAGGTCAGATGGGTCAAGTCGATGCCATTCGCACTGCAATAGCCCGCGGACTGGTAAAATGGAACGGTGGAGCACAGGGAGATGATGAGGAACTTAGAGATGAATACCTAAGGTTTGACAGAAGCCTTCTAGTGAACGATCCAAGGCGTAAGGAACCCAAGCACCAAATGGGACGCGGTGCTAGGAAGAAGTGGCAGAAGTCTTACAGGTAGGTGAAAAGAGTGATTATTCCAGTCAGATGTTGGAGCTGTGGCAAGGTAATTGCCCATGCATATGCAGATTACAAAAAGGCAGTCGAATCAGGGGAAGACCCACAGAAGGCCATGGATGACGCAGGACTCGAGAGATATTGTTGCAGGAGGATGTTCCTCTCACATGTCGAACTCATAGACGAGGTTGCCCCATTCAGCGTTCCTCGAGAGAATTGATGTAGCGACAGGGCTTTCAAATGATGCTCTCACGCCTCAATCCCACAAGGGGCCTGTAGGTTAGCTTGGCCTATACTTCGCGGCTGGGGGTCGCGCGACCCAGGTTCAAATCCTGGCAGGCCCACCACCAAATACTACAACGCATAAATCTGGTACGTTTTCGTTCAACTAAGCCGTAACTTGAAGGGGCACTCCCCCTCTGGTAGACCATGGCAGAAGACGACAATGATGAGAGGGGAAACCTCCTCAAAATCAATGATCTCGCAAACCTTCTATCATACCACTCGAACAAATATT
>CAXHFM010000135.1:0-3196 GCA_964016345.1 uncultured Candidatus Poseidoniales archaeon
CACTTCCGCGGAAAGCCTCACAGACTATCTCAACCATTGCTCCAAGAGGAAGGTCACTAACTGCATATGCTGCTCTGGAAGGAGCGATAGAGTCACTTATCCACTCTCCATAAACTTCGTTTATCTTGGAGTAAAAGGCAATATCTGACATCAGAACCGTCACCTTAACTAGATCCCTCTTGGAACTATTCGCCGCCTCTAACAAATCGTCTATTTTAGCCAATGTTCCTCTAGTTTGAGACTCTATGTCACTCTCAGTAATATCTATTTGGCCAGATAGCCAGATGTGATCTCTGACACTAATTCCCGGACTATAGGGTGCGTAGCTCTTCCCACCGGTATCGATCCTCAGCTTCCTATCCATGATCGGGGGAACGGTAAGGGGCTGATAGAATTATTCTCTGAGCTTGTCAATAATGAAGATATGGTCTCCAGCAATCTCATTCTTGGTAACTGCGTCTAATGGGACCCAATAGGCCTCCGATGCATCATCCCCTGCCGTAGGTATTGAGTCTGGGTCTACATCTACCAGGTAGAAAAGAGCTATGACATGCTTTCGTGGATCCCTTGTTGGCTCCCCATGGACTGCTATAGAAATTGGATTGGAGCCCTCGACCCCAGTCTCCTCCTTCAGCTCTCTGATAACAGCGTCTTCTGGGTCTTCTCCATAGTCCACAAATCCTCCGGGGAATGCCAGCATTCCTTTGCAAGGTTCATGCCCCCTTCTGATCAGAAGAACTTCTTTTGATCCACCAGACCCCCTGGTGACTACAGCGTCTACAACCACAGAAGGACTACGATAACTGTCCCTCCCACAGTGGTGACAGGCATCACTCACCATATCTCCTCCTTCTATACTGGTACGACTCAATTGCCTCGTAAAGGTCAGATTTAGAGAAAGACGGCCAGAAAACATCTGTGAAGTGAAGTTCTGAATAGGCAATCTGCCAAAGTAAGAAATTTGAAATTCTCTCTTCCCCACTGGTTCTAATTACCAAGTCAGGATCCGGCAATTCTGCGGCGTACATTCTCTTTGTTATCTCTGATGAATTTATAGAATCGATATCTAGGGCTCCTGAGGCGTAATCTGTTGCAACCGATTTCACCGCATCGACGATCTCCTCCCTCCCCCCATATGCAAGGCAAACTGTGAACGTGAAATCTGAGTATTGAGATGTTAATTTCTCTGCATTTTCGATAGACTCCCTTACCCTGGGAGGGAGCATATCCAACCTCCCAACGACTTGTACCTTCACTCCTCTATCATGAATTCTAGGATCTACGGATATCTCATCAAGACCAGAAACGTACAGATCATACAGTATTTCCAACTCTTCACTGTCTCTCTCTGAGATATTCTCTGTTGACAGGGCGTACACTGTAAAGTAAGGAACTCCGAGATCAAGAACCCAATCCATCACTTCCTTCAGCTTCTCCTTCCCCTCAGCGTGTCCCAACTCCTTCTTCGAATTCTTGTTCCAGGCGAACCTCCGGTTTCCATCCATAATAATCGAAACATGTTTCGGAACCTCCCCTGAAACTAGTCTTTCTCTAAGTCTGTTGGCCCTAACTCTATCAGATCTGGAGATTAGACTCCATGCCAACCTAGAATTGGCAACACTCTTTGCTGGAATAGAGACCAATCTAAATTTTAGTAGCCACTTTGCCAGCCTATCCAAGCTCTTACCGAGCCGACTCCGCTGGTTGACCATGCATTAACCAAAAGCTCCTAGTGATAAAGTAAGTAGCTCATCAAGGATCTATTCGAATAGGATATCGACAGAGTTTCCAATCCTTTCTAATACACCAGAATCTGGATTAACCACAATAATTTGGGCGGCCTTTTCCCAAACAGCGACGTCATGATGACTGTTCCCAGCGTATCCAAATCCTCCTTCACCAAATCTGGCTACTAGTGCCTCTGCCTTCTTCCTATCTCTGAGATTGTAGTCATTATCAGAGGCCATCACATCAGAAAACATTCCGAGATGAGCTGCTACTTGTTCAGCCACAATTCTATCTGAAGCAGTAGCCAAGATAATTGCCCTACCTCTAGAATGCTCACCGGTAAGCCACTCCAAGAAACCCTCATGATAATCCAACTCTGAGGGATTGAAAACAAGAATCCTACCTAAATCCCTTTTCCATCCTGCTCTTTTTCCTGTTATCTCCTTGAATATGACGGATGGGATTAGCCACGGTTTCCTGAATAGAACTCTCCTTATGCTTATTCTAGACATGTCTGAGAGTATTAGGGTTCCATCCATATCGACCGCTAAAGGCAAGTCAGAGACCTCGTTCCCCATATCCACCGCTCGGCACACTCCGAATCAAGCCTTCGCTACCGATTCTATGAATACAGAAACCCTCTCGTGGTAGCGATAAGGATGTCTAGCGAGCTACCAGTGTGGAGGCCTCAGGCCTTGAGGCAGGTAACATCGACCTTTGAAGCGCCTCCCGGATTTCATCCTATCAAAGTAGTAGGAATGCAAGGCCTCACAGGAATAATGGCAGAACTAATCGAGCCAATCTGTTTCAAATCACCGGAGGATTGGAGAGAAATTGTAAATGAACTACACTCATGGGGTGAGGTCCCTCTACCCAATTCAGTGACAAGACTGACAATAGAGAATTCTGAAAGAGGCATAGTTGCACTAATTGAGGCCGAGGAGGACTGGCTTGCGGAGTTTCTCCCATGGGGTTCAGACGGCTTGCTAAAGGTTAGATCGAAAAACGCTCCGGGAGGTTCCGATGTTCCGTTGGGAGGATATTCTTGGAATGGCAGAGATGTCATCATCTTGAGGAAGTCCACTTCCAAAGATGAAAACTGTGAGGACACACTAGTCAAGGCACTCCAAGAGGATGACCTAGAAGCCTGCCAGAGGATACTATGGGATATGGGAAAGTGCTTAGGTATATTTCACTCCTCTATGAGGAAATTAAGGGAATTGCCACCTGACCAAAAGAGATGGAATTCCAGAAACGAGAAAATTGAGGGGTTACTCCGAGCACAGTTTATCTGGAGAGCACCCTACACTAAAGAGCAACCATGCACAGTTTCGTTACTTGATGTAAGGATTTCAGATTTTTCAGGAGATACACTCAGGATAGGGCCTCCCAGATTATCAGACGCGCTAATTCCACATGAGTCCGAGAAGCCCGCCATGAGAGATTTGGCGTCTCTAGTTCATGATCT
>CAXHFM010000136.1:0-3196 GCA_964016345.1 uncultured Candidatus Poseidoniales archaeon
GGCTAGGATAAGCCTCGCTAGGGCACTATTGAAGGACCCAGACCTGCTTATACTTGACGAAGCTAGTGCAGCGCTAGATGCGGAAACAGAAAAAAGGATTCAACAATCCTTGTTTGACGGTTCTAGTGGCAAAAAGCAGAGAATTACCATTGCAGTAGCTCATAGATTGGCGACGATCCGTAACGCGGATCAAATAATTGCTATGGTCGATGGTGCTGTAGTAGAGAGGGGAAAACACGAAGAGTTGCTTTCAAATGAAAATGTATATGCCTCTCAGTGGTCCATACAAACCGGGGAACTTGACTCATAGGTGAGCAATTGGATAGTATCGAATGGATCAGGATTAATCCTGGTTCGACTTACTTAGGTTCTAATAATCGCGCAATTATCTTCGGCTCTCCCGGGCCAAGGCATGAGGTCCCTATTCAGCATTCTTATGAGATTTCTAAGGAAGCTATTCCTCTTTCAGAAGCCCTATCTCTCTGCGAGTCATCGGACCTGTCAATATCCTCAGAATCAGAATGGCAACTGGCCTATGACAGAGGCCTAATCCGGGAAGGGAGAGATATCGAGGTCTTGGAAGATCGTATCTCATCATCATATTGGGGAAAAGTTTGTGATGGCAGAGCATTTGTTACCACTGGTTCCAGCCTAGTGATTTGCAGAGAATGGGTCCGTAATAAAGCGATAACTAACTATTTACCTCCCACAGAATTGACTAGAAAGCTCGCAAGAATGGTCAGAAGGGGGAGCGGGTATAACAGTCCAATCGCGCCACGATTACCTAAAACCCCTCCAACAAAAAGAATCTTACTTGAGGAAATATCAATTATTATCTTACTAGGGATTATCCCTTCATTTCTCTGGGCACACTTCAATGCAAGTCCTGGATATATTGAGACTGGTTGGCCAGGATTGATTTTAGGAGGAGTAATCTTAGGGCTTTTTTCCGGCTTATTCTGGAGGCCTAAACAGCCAACATGGTGGGCGGAGGGATCAAAGATGTTCCCAAGAAGGTGAATAATTTGAACCAAGAAAACTCCAGAATAATATGGATGTACATCCAAGATGCAGGTGATAAGTTAGTCGGAAAGTTACCACCCTCCCGTCATCATCCGAAGGGAAGAAACTCGTATGCCCATGTAGCCATATGTGTCAAGGGGAGATTCGGCCAGTCTTACAAGGAAATTCCAGATGAAAGAATTCAGGAGGTCATGGACTATATTGACCACTTGATAGATAACCCAAGCTAGCTTCTCGAACGATCGTCTATCTGAAGGCCGGATATACCAATAAGCATCCTCAAATTGCCTCTAATGACTCCTATTCCATAATTCCAATGTAGACAAAAGGCAACTATAGGTGATAAGAATACTGTCAAAAATCCTCTATTTGGAGAGGCTCCACTAAAAGACCCATACCAAGCAATTAGGTTGTACAGGCCAGCCAAGGTTGGTAGTAAATGGGCCCCTGTCCTTGGGAGTCCCATAGGCACGGCCGAAAGACTGATGTCCCAGAAATCTGGCCATGCGATTCCGCCATTTGCTAGTCCCCATAAAAAGAACGCAAAGGCCCCTATTACAAGAGGGGGGAATAAAGCTACCAGAGTATGAGTAAACTCATGAAGATCAGGATATTTTTTGTTAGCAAGGGTTCTGACTAGGCCATAGTTTCTAATTTGCTTCGTAACCCTTGAGAGATCGCGTCTTCGATGCCATATTACAGCTGACCTATCAGTCCATATCTTGTGTCCCGCTTCCCTTATTCGGTAATCAAGTAGTACATCTTCAGCACCTATTGCTCCTTCGTCGAATCCCCCGACCTCATCCAACACGGTTCTTCGATATGCCGAGTTGACTCCAGGTAACTGCCTCACTTCATCTAAATCCGAGCCTCCTACTTTGCCATAATTTGTTCCCGCAGTGAAGATAGTACTACAGAAAGTGACATCGATAACCCGTTGCCATAATGTCGACTCTTCTGGGGGGGCAAAATTCGGGCCACCCACTCCTGATACCTCCTCTCTTTCGAACCACCTTACCAGATTGGAGACCCAATTTTTGGGTACGATTACATCATCATCGGTGAAGAAAACAAATTCTGACTCCGTCTGCTCCAAAGCTACATTACATGCATCAGCTCTAGTCTTGGAGCCTCTGTCATCGATGAAGCGTACTCCTTTCAGCTCCGCGACATCTTTCCCCGAGTCACTCTCTGGGCCGACTACTACAACCGATATATCGCTATACGTCTGGTCTAGGAGGCCATCTATCGCTATACCTAGCTCTGTGGAATTATCTACGGACGGTATAATGACGCAAACCGAACCGCTCATGACGTGCGACTGAACTACTTGTATTCAAATCAGCGCTAACAAATCAAGGATCATTGGTCACTCTTGGAGCTAGGAAATAGGTCCAACTTGCACCGCCCTCGTTACTGTTCCATGACATCCTAAGTGGATACTTCTCCTGGAATTCGACTACTACTTGTTCTGTAAGTCCGCCTGCGAGCTTCCTGGTAAGTGGGTCTAGGAATTGCAGAGAATATGTCGAATTAGTTGGATTAGGGGAGCTCAACTCACTCAATTCTCCAGATTCGAATGACACGGTCACGCTCTCTCCAGCCTCCTGATCCGCGGAAATAGTCATTTTCGTGCTATCAAGACTCAGGTTAACCAGCTCGTTCACCATCTTCGCGGCTCGAAGTGCTCTGGATAGCTTGTCAGACCCTATTGTAGCACTATTTTTGAATTCTA
This sequence comes from uncultured Candidatus Poseidoniales archaeon, assembly GCA_964016345.1. Classification (GTDB taxonomy): domain Archaea; phylum Thermoplasmatota; class Poseidoniia; order Poseidoniales; family Thalassarchaeaceae; genus MGIIb-O5. The sequence goes on from CAXHFM010000136.1 coordinate 2,759, forward strand.
GTTCCGGCATTTTAGGTTGCGTCATGGTGCCAACATCTAGGCCTCTGAGGATTCTATGGACCTCTCCAACTCTGACATTAATTGCTCCAACTGCATCATCATAATCAATCTCAACCAAATCTCCCGGACCGGCCAGACTCAGCAAATCTCTCATCTTACTCAGCTCTATTCCTATCTCGACGGGCTCCACCTCATATGTCTCGAAGCATTCATCCCCAATGGTTGCAGATAAAAGGGCGACATGTGAGCCATCGACGACGATGGTATGCAGTCCCTTTTCTCCCCAAACTAGTTTAGCCTCCTCTGCCAAAACAGAAAGTAAGTCGATAATTTCCCTCATCAATTGGGTGTTCGCAGTCACTCTCAGCATCTTATCACGATTATCCATATAGTTGGGGGTCTTTCATCCTTCGGAGAGGCTCATAGGGCCGACTACTG
>CAXHFM010000137.1:0-3182 GCA_964016345.1 uncultured Candidatus Poseidoniales archaeon
ATGCACGTAAGTCTCGTGGGCTCGGAGATGTGTATAAGAGACAGGAGATAAGCTCCTCCTCTGGAAGTATAGCGATTCAGGCCAATCAGAGGCCTTCAGATAGTTTCCAGATACCATTCGACCCAACTGCGGCCCTATTGGGTGCAGTATCTGGACTAGTTTTGATGATGATATTACTCGCATTCTGGAGAGTTGCAACAGAAAGGACACCTGACACCGAAAACAAGAACCTAGACTCCACTTCTAGAATTGAGAAAAGGAGGGAGCGTGATAACATAGAGGCATCATGTCCAACTTGTAGTCAAAGACTCAGCATACCAGGAGATCATGTAGGGAGAGTGCGATGTCCTGCATGCTCAAACAGCTTCGAAGTTGGGGTAAGAGAGGAAATCAAAATTACTCCTAATCCACCCGATATCGAAGAACAAACTGGAAGTAAAGATTCAGAAAAAAGATTAGATATCTTCTCTACGTCAAACAACGATATACTATCTTGTCCATCTTGTGATCAGTTACTAAAGGTGCCATTGGCCAAGAGGCCAATAATGTCTAGATGCCCTGCGTGCAGATGTGAGTTTATGGCTATTGGAGGTGATTTAGATGACTGAATTAAGTGAATTCGAAGAGATGTATCTAAAGAGAATTTTTGAGATTTATGATTTAGAACCAAGTACGATTGTCAAGACCTCCCAATTAGCTAACATAATGTCTGTTAGCAACGCCTCTTCCACGGAAATGATTCAAAGACTATCTGATAGAGGCCTATTGACATATGTTCCTTACAAGGGGTGTAGACTTACCCCTTCAGGATTTAATAAGGCAGCTAGAATAAAAAGAAGAGAAGGCCTATTGCAGATCCTACTTACAGATGTGATTGGATATGATGGAGACGTTGATGCCGCAGCCTGTAAGATGGAGCATAGTATGTCAATTGGTTTAGAGGAATCACTAGATAGGATGTTAGGCTATCCAGAACAGACTCCAGCAGGTAAAAAAATACCATCAGTAAAGCGTACTATAAAGACAGATAATGAGGGGTTTTTGTTGCCTATTTCACACCTACCTATTGGTTCTTCAGCAACAATAGAGGTGATTGCTCTTCAGCCAACAGATGCGAAGACACTGGAATTAACAGGCCTAGGAATAGGATCTAGGATAGAAGCTCGTGAAGAAGGGGTACATTCCAATGGGGTATTAATCAAAATTAGTGAACCTCTCATGAAGAGGATTCTATCACGCACGGAGAATTACAATGTCAATTAATGATAATGAAAATATGGATCTAGACTCCATGGCAGATGACCTGTCTGGTATTGCTCCACCAGCTCCTTCAGTTCCGTTCTCCAATGTCTCTAAATCCACTACTCCCTGGATGGACGACACACTCCGCTCAAAAGAATCCGCACTTTTGAGGTTGGATAGATTACTGGTGAGCGGAGGAGCGAGACTGGTACTATTCCTGCCATTGCTGGCTGTTGTCCTACTTGGTGCCGCACAGTCATACGGTAGCAATGATACAGACTGGTGGAATGATACTCTAAGGGAAGCAGCAGGCGGATTCTCATTGGTCAGAACAACATATGCCACAGCATTACTGATACTAATTGCCGATATATTTCTATTAACAATCTTGCTTAGGATGATGACCTATTCAAGAACAATTTTTCATTATGAAGCAGATGCATTAACCTCCTCAGGCCTTACATTCAGGAGTTCACATGGTTACGCTGAGATGAGAGCGACGTTAGATGGATCCATTAGACAGGTTACAGCAATCTCATCATTGATTGCAATCTCATCAATTCTTCTTGCATTATCACTATGGTTCCCATCCGGTCAAGAACAGGTTAGTCCGGTACTATTGGCATTATCAACTGGATCCCTTTTGGCAGGTTATGGGGTCCAACTTATTTCTATAAGATCTAGATTTAATGCGTCAGAACCATGGGGAATGCTCGAGGCATTTTCTCCTCCAATTCACCCAGCGTTGCTTAGCAGGCCGTTTAATGATGTGATTAAAGCACATATTGACCCACTTCTTGGAATAAGAATTACCGAGTATCTTAAAAATGTTAGATCAGAACTCAGAGAAGGTTACACAATCTCTGAGTTACAAGAGTCCCTGCTCTTACTACTTCACTTGAGGAGATCCTCACTAATATCTGAATCTGAGTTCAGGAAAAATTTAGAATTGATGGTCGAACCTACTGCAATAGACGGACTCTTCAAACACCCAGAAGTGGGTGAGGAAACTTGGGATAGGCTACTGCAACATGCTAGAAGTGAATGTAAGCCATTTTTTAGATTGCATGATAGGATGAGAATGAGGAGAGGAATCAGTAGCTCAGATGGGGGCTTCTGGTTTGATGTAGATATGGAGAATCTGGTTGTAGGACAGGCAAATTTATTTGCTTTCATACTCAATTCCAGTGATGAGCCGAAAGATCTTGTTTTGAAGATACAAACTCCCGACTTCAAACCCAACGAATGCGTTTACAAATTACATTCATCCCCGCTAGCATCGTCATCAGATCCACTTAATCCCTCTTCGTTATCTTCTATGATTCAAGAAATGACAAATAGTACAAGTATCATCTGGCAAAGTCTGTTGCCCTCTATTAAGGGCGAAGCTACTGTCACGGTGAGACTGGAAGATGACTCTGGCAATCTAATCTCTGGAAGGGTACTAAATGTCCAGGTGGGGAGCGATCTTATCACAAGAACTAGAAGGACAGTCGGTGCAATGTTCATGGTTGGCGCTCTTATTGCTATTACATCTCCACTATTGCCCTTAGCGGGCTCAGTACTTGGATTACTCTGATGAGGTCCATTCAAGAACTTCTACCTTGTCGCAGGTTCGTGAACGATGAGGAAAAGGGTCCCGATGATGACCTAAAAACTAGGCTCCACGCTATGGAAGCCAGGCTTAGGAGAATGAGGGATCAGAGGGCATCTCATAACGAGGACGCTAGAAGAGCTGCCAATTCCAGAAACTCAGTTCAAGAGCAGTCGAAAGAGATAAGATCCAACATAGAGGAAAAATTAACACTGCAGAAAGAGGTAAGGGCTAGAGCTAAATCCCATCAGTCCCAGAGGGATGCCATACAGTCTAGAATTAGGGAAATAATTAACAGTAAGAACTGTCTCTTATACACATCTCCGAGCCCACGAGACTTACGTGC
>CAXHFM010000138.1:0-2971 GCA_964016345.1 uncultured Candidatus Poseidoniales archaeon
CACGCCTATGTTCGTCGGCAGCGTCAGATGTGTATAAGAGACAGGCCCTCTCGCGGATGATTGAAGGAAAGTTGGTAGTCTTGAGATTTTTGATTCGGCCTGTTCATCCATAATAGCCCTACTCTTGTCAATTGCTTCTTCATCTGAGAATTGTGACTGTTGCATTTCTCCGAGGATTTCCGAGAATTCCGCTGAAATGGAATCCATCATGTCACCAGAATTGTCAGATTCGACCTCCTCAACGACCTCTCCGAGAGGCACCTCCTTGATATCGCCGGGAGTAGCCTCCGGAGGAGCGGCGGTTTGAATCGTGATTCTACCTACTCCGACCCACCTTCTAGTGCCCGTGGGCAGTCCTCCACTAACGGGGGGCCTTGTCCATCCACCCCTGTAGAAATCTTGAGTTCCATCGAGCTCTCTGTTGTCTAGGCTCCAAGATGGAGCACCTCCAGAACCGGCGTTATAGTAGTATAATTTGGCTGAATTATAGTTCGCGAAGAGGGGCTTTCCATTCAGCTCTCCCTGAAGTTCGTAAGAACCATTGTAAATGTCATTAGGATGACCTGATATTGTGAGAGAGGACCCTTCGACATATGGTTCTGAGGTCTTGCCGTCGACGAGTACGAGGATCTCCTGTAGATCTATGTAGCCGTCGCCATTAGAGTCCAAAGCTGAGAAGATTGCGTTTACTATTGACTGCGGTGCTCTCTGTCCTGTTATTGATGACAATGCGGCCGTAAATTCATCATAGCTTAGCCTCCCATTTCCATCTATATCATACTTGGAAAATAGTGCCTCTGAGGAGATACCCCGAGACTTCAGAATTGTTTGTAGATTCTTAATGGCTACAGCCTCAATACCACCGTTCACTCTATCGACCTGAGTTGTGACAGAGGCTATTCAGCAATGAGTGTTGTCACTGCGTAGTTACAAAAAGGGGACTCGGACGACTTCTGCCTTGATGAATCTCCTAGAGCTGGCTCTGATCCAAACTAGCTTACCCTCCACGGAATCAGAAAGATATGCCATTGCTATGCCGACACCATTCAGACTTGGTGAAGGAGCCCCACTTGTCACATACCCGATTACCCGAGCATCTTCTGAGTCCGAGTCCATTACAGGATGCCCAGGCCTGGGAGAGGGCCCTCTTGAAACACACCTAATAGCCGTCCATTTTTCTGATTTTTTAAGCGAACGGAGGACCCTTTCTTTCCCGATGAACTCATGGCCCATGTTGAGCCCAAACGGGACTGAGGTTTCTGCTGAGTCTCTGGACAGAAATCCTTCGGGAAGGTCTGAATCTGCTAACTCTCCAAGGCCAGGCCAATAAAAATCCTGACCAGACAGTAGATACCCTTTCTCAAGTCTGAGAGTGTCTCTAGCACCTAAACCGACCGGAACCAAGCCTAACCCAGCACCACACTCAACAAATCTCTTCCATACCAGATTAGCCTGATCATTAGGGATGAAAATCTCCACGCCGGCCTCTCCAGTATATCCCGTTCCCTGAATCCAGCCCTCCACTGAGAGGTTGTTCTGAACTATATCCTGACACTTGAACCTACCAACAACATTAGAGTCGCCCAAAACTTTTGCAACAATCTCCATTGACTTAGGGCCCTGAATAGCAATAATACTTGTTTCTTCAGAATTATCGACTACACTTATGGATCCATCACTAGGTAGTAATTCGGTAAACCAATCCAACATCACAGATACCATTGAGGCATTTGGGACCCCAATTATCTCTTCATCAGATTTGATTGCAAATATCATATCGTCGATTATATTTCCATCTGTATCAAGGAAATGAGTATATCCGCATGTACCCGAATGAAATCTCGTAAAATCCTGGGTTCCTATGGTTGTTAACCAGTCTGAAACCCCCTTGCCAACAAACCTGAATAGACCCATATGAGAAACATCAAATATTCCGGCTGCCGATCTCGTAGCCAAATGCTCCTGTTTGATAGAAGAATACCATATTGGAAGCTCAAAGCCATGGAAATCTACTAGATTCGCACCTGATTCTACATGCGACGTGTACAGAGCAGTCCTCGCGGGCGCATATCCCATGGTTCAAGGAGAGGGAGTAGGGAGAATAAGTTTAGGGAGCAGTAGGAATGAATATTTCAGTGCCCCGTAAATGCTAATCATCTTATCCATGGGTTTAAATAATCCGGCCAAGACTATACAACTACAGGTTGATAAGATGAAAGGAAGTGCCGAGGCCAAGGAAGTATCAGTATCTCCCAGTAACTCCGGATCCAGTGGGAGGCGTGCCATTTTACCCTCGATGCGCCCGTCCACTAGTAGGAAGACCGAGGGGGTATCCAGGCCCTGTACCGTTTGTGGCTCAAACTCATGGGATACTGACGAGGTCCGTGGCGAAACCTCTTGCTCGGAATGCGGTTATGTTGCGGAGGAGAACATGATGGATCTGGGAGCAGAATGGACAAATCATTCTGGGGGGGACGATAGGAGCAGAGTTGGCGCGCCCACGACACTAACCCTTTCTGACAAGGGACTTTCAACTGAAATAAGGAGGTCAGATTTGACATCTGGCGCCGCAAAAAGACATGGCATGTCAGGTAAGGCACTGAGGGACTGGCGCAGAAGACAACGTATCGATCAACGAAGTAAGACCAGAGACAGCAGAATAAGGAACTTAGCTAAAGCAATGCAGTTCATCAGAGACAGGGGAGATTTGCCCCCTCAGATTGAGCAGGAAGCGGCTGGACTCTACAGGCACTCTGTGGACAGGGGTTTAGTCACTGGAAGAAGTATCAGAGGGGTTTCGGCCGCATGCGTTTACGTGGCCGCCCGCGAGGCCAGGATCCCTAGGAGAATAGAAGATGTTGCAGATGCTTTCGACATGGTAAAGGATGTCGATCTAAAGGAGTTGAAGAGAACAATAAGGTTAGTTTCTAGATTCCTTGGCGCACATCACATCACTGGTCCTGAAGAGTAT
>CAXHFM010000139.1:0-2970 GCA_964016345.1 uncultured Candidatus Poseidoniales archaeon
TGCACGTAAGTCTCGTGGGCTCGGAGATGTGTATAAGAGACAGTTACTAACGTGCCTTCTGGCGCCATTGAGCGTGTCTCAGCAACCCAGTCCTCCCGGATGGGGTTTAGGAATTGACTATCCTCAAGAAGACGAAGATGAGCCATTTGAGCTCAATAACGGAGGCAGTGTAATCGTCAGTTTCTTTATTTCCAATGATGAGCTACTTCCAATCACAGTTGATTTCACATACGAAGTTCCATTTGAGGGTGAGTTTGATGGACCCGAATCGGAAACCATTGGGGCAGGGAATAACAAAACATTCTCACTCACGATAATGAATATTGAGGTTGGTGACTTTTCAGCTGAAGCAACTGAAGAGTTTAGTATCACCGGGACATTGGTAGCAAGGGGTTCTGTACCTCAGGTTATTCCAGATTCAAGAGAGGCCTTGGGACAGCTTCAGATTCCCACAATTCACTCATTGAAGGCAACATTATCCGAACCATTAGGGCCTATGAATTCTGGTTCAGATATGACTCTGACTCTAGAAGTCAAGAATCTTGGTAACGTGGTAGACAGAGTAGGTTCAGTGGAGGTATCTGATAACTGCCCATTGTTAGCAACTGATGATGGACTTGAATCACTGACGACGAAAGACATACCAATTGGCGGACAAATTCAAGCTAGCCTTACTATTACAGCATCCCAGAGCCACCCACAAAGAAACTGCGATATTAAGGCAACAATATCTTCCAATGGGGCTACAAACTCAGGTGGTTCTGAGATGTCGGAATCTAATGTTAGAGTTTCTGTAGAGCCCCCTCCAACAAATCAAGGGAACCCAGAAGATCCAGAGGAAAATGACGATATCCTCGAGGAGGTAGTTAGCTCAAACTTGTCTTTCGTCGGAATATTGCCTGTTGTGTCTGTAATTTTATTGGCCTCAATGAATAAGAAGAGATAGTACCTAGAAACTAGAATATCCAGCAGACTAATCAGGTCATCTGGCCTAAATTGGTCCGATGGCAAGTAAAAACATACCCGAACATATAATTGTACAATCACACTCCGCACAGCACCGTAGGTGCTAGATTGAACCTAGGTTAGGAAGTTGGTATTAGTGGAGGGTAGCGACGATGGCCGGGGATTTGGCACATACGTCACTTGGTCATTGGGAGTAACAACCGCGTTACTACTAATTCTGCCTATGATTTTCGTTGTCGGTAAAGCAACACATTACTCAGCTTACTCCAGTGAAGGAGACTACGACGGATTGGCTCAACTGAAGGATATGCGAGATAGCTTGGAGGAAGAGGATGGCTATTCAATAGCGAACACGATGTCCACCCCCATGCTAGTTAACGACTGGAAATACCCCCACCGAACGATGTTGTTGGTGATCGCCCCGGAAAAACCAATCGATGAAACCGAGGCTGAATCTATCTATGAATTTGTAACCGAATCAGGAGGGAAGGTGATAGTTGCGTCCGATGGAACCAACGCAAATCGGTTGGCTTCGAAGTTTGGAGTTACTTACTTTGACTCCCCATTGCTGGATGAGAATCAATACTACATCACTGAAAATGACGATGGCACAAACCAATACTCTTGGGAAAATGTTTGGGGAATTGGAACACTAGAAGACGAGGCTACTGAGTTCGGAAATGATGGATGCGGATCTTTCGAAATAGATCAATATGATGATTCGTGCGCTCTTCCTGTCATGTTCAGAAAGCCAACGGGAATGAAGTTTGAACAGACCGAACGCGATCGAGAAGAACCTGGCCATAGAGATGTTACTGTTATCTCCAAGGCATCACCCTCTGCTTTCATTGATCTAGTCGGAAACGGAGATTCTAGTGATTTCAGAAATCCCGCCCCTGGAGATCTTGCTTTGATAATTAGGGCTGACTACCCGAACATAGCAGTTTACGACAAGGTCAGGGGAGGTCAGGCCATTGTTGGGGGCGATATTGGGGAAGTAGAGGTTACTGGTAGCATCGTTTTTGTTTCGGATCCCGAGGCCTTCTCAAATATGCTGTGGACTGATGAAGTAGCGCAGGGAGAGGGCGTCCCAAGGGTTTGCGAGGTAATGGGAGCTTACCAAAGCTGTTGGAATGATGCCTTCGAGGATACTGACGGATCACAGTGGAATGGAAATGCGGATTACTTTCGATTACTGATATACTCAATGATGGAGTTCGATAATCTTGATCTATCGGGAGAGGTCAAGAGTGATCTATCTAACTTCCAGGTAGTTTTCGATGAGAGCAGACATGTCACTGGAGTCGTCTCAGCACCATTTGTTGAAGCTATGAGTACAGTTGTATTACTGACTTCAAACACATTCCTCAAGTGGTTAGTCGTACTAAACGTGGGCTTACTTTTGCTCGTCGCGATGATGATAGTCCCAGAGAAAGAAAACTGGAGACATGTTTTTGATCTTACCAGGTTCTCTGAGAGGCCGAATAAGCTAGATCCAGGAGACTACAGGAAACGAGTTCAGCAGGCCCTATTCACCAAAATTAGAGTACATCATGATCTGACAAGAGATCAAATGGCATTGAAGCCCCCTGCCGAAATTCAGTCCATGATTGGAAATCCTAGGCTAGTTGAATTAGCCTACTCAAAGGAAAGAAAATACTCCCCAAAAGAGCTCAGAGAGCTGATGCAGGCCATCAGACGGTGGGGAGGCGGTAACTGACCGCAGACGCAATTGACAAAAGTAATGAGAAACTGGAGATAGTAGTATGAACGCAACACCACCAGCAGAAAAGCCCCCGGCACCACCAGCAGACGCAGTATCAAAGGGATACGAAGAGAAGGCCGCTAAAGCCAGGGGGTCAAAGAAGACCAATGAGAAGTTGGAGGCTGTTGGAAGGATTGGGGAGGCCATTAGTGCCGAGGTCCAGAAGGTAATCATTGGGAAGTCCCATGTTATTGACCTGTCTCTTATACACATCTCCGAGCCCACGAGACTTACGTGCA
>CAXHFM010000140.1:0-2936 GCA_964016345.1 uncultured Candidatus Poseidoniales archaeon
CACCGTTCCAGGCGTAGTGGACTATGGGGTATTATTCTCAGTTTCCCGAGCTTATCCCCCAGCATAGGGTAGGTTACCCACGTGTTACTGAGCGGTACGCCGAGGCTAGGCCTCTAGACTCGCATGGCTTAATCGAACTCCAATAGCGGTAGCCTCCGGCAGGATCAACCGGATTTCGCGTGAAGCGTAATCACCGATCCTTTCGGAAGTTATGTTAGTTTGTTGTCGCAATTTTAGGCTTTCACTTATTGGTTGGCGCAGAAACACCATTCATTGTTGAATGTGATATCTGCTCTTGCACCCCCTAATCGGGGGTCAAGTCGTTTCTTGTGGTTCACCTCTAAGCCCAGAACTCAGTTCTGGGCTGCACGTCCTCGGCAACGTCGAGCCTGAAGGAAGACGTCATAGCACTGTGTGCTCAATCTCCAACGCCAGCTCAACGTAGCAACCCGGCGACCGACATTCGGTATATCAACGTGACGTGTGACTAGAGATAGCCATTGGCCGGCAGTGCTACGATTTGCCTCATTCTGCTCCGAAGAAGTCTCTCAGTACTGGATGCATCTCCATTGCCTGCTCTTTCTGTATCTGTTCATATGTCCTAAGAATGATTCCAACGGCTAGTAGAAGACCTGTTCCAGTTGCGTTACCAACGGTACCCAGAAGATCTGCCCCAGCGGCTAGTAACCCTACGAATGCTCCGGAGAACAGAGTGACAGGGGGAATGTATCTCTCTAAAATTCTCTCGAGTACGACTGGATTCTTCCTGAATCCTGGAATCTGCATTCCTGTCCTCTCTATCTGCTTCGCAACGTCCTTGGCACTCATATTAGTAGTCTCAATCCAGAACTTGGCAAATACTGTGGAGCCTGCTGTCATTACGAAAACGTATGTGAGTACATGAATCATAATTTGAGTGAGGCTGTGGCCATAAGCATCTCCAGTCTGATTCAATAACGGCAAGAGCCAATCTCCAACACCGTTCACCATTGATGAGTACCACGCGAAACCGTCCGAAGGAGTCGTGGCCCCTACCTCATAGGATCCAAACCAGTGGGCTTTGGAATTCCAACCATTACGTCCCAATATCGGAACCGTGGATAGAGTTGGATGACTCCAGAATAGGAGAGTAAACATATTGATATTGGCTAGAAGCGCGGCCATCAAGATCACTGGAATGTTACTAGCATAAACCAGTCTAATTGGGTACTGGCCCCTATGCCCCCTAACCTTTCCATGTGTAAGCGGTAGCTCTAATTTGCTTGATTCTGCATAAGCAACGACAAGGAATACGATAATTGATGAGACCAGAGCCGCTATAGGGTTAGCATGGTTAAGCAAGATAAGCTCGAAGCCGTTATCTGAGACTAATTGCGAGTTTGATGCAGTTCTGAGAGTGTAGAAAATCATCGGTAGAGTGCCAGACGGAGGATTGTCTAGGGACATCGGGAAATCTTGACTAACTGGAAGAGGCGAAAGAGTCCCTACGAAGGTAGATTGGGCGACACCAGCGGCAATGAAAAGGGAGATTCCGGAGCCTATTCCCCATTTGCTCACTAGTTCGTCGAGCAAGAAGACCAGATATGATCCTAGGAAAAGTTGTGAAACGATGACCACATTCGCCCAGCCAACCCCGTAGTCGTAAATCATTGTCTCATGAGGGTCTAGGAAACCGTAAACCTGAGGTATAGACTCTACAGGAATCATGAACAACACCAGGAGTTTTTGAATGCCCTGATACAGCTGCTTGTCTGCAGAATCTTGGAGATCTAATTGGATTATCTTGGCACCTGCGAAAAGTTGCATTATGATTGAACCGGTAACTATTGGGCCAATCCCGAGGTGCATTATTGAACCGGATGCACCAGCCATGATTGACCTGAAGGATGAGAAAATATCCAAAGTAGAGTCCGATAAGCCATATATCATGACATTGGTCATCATGAAGTAAATTATCAGAACCAGAGTGGTAGTCCACAGCTTCTGATTGAATCTAACGTGGCCTTCGGGCTTGGTGATGCTTGGATAAACGTCCACAAGTCTTGACAATGCATAGAGTCTGCTAGACTCGCTTCCAGTGTACAGGGAAACAGAGATTCCCAATCCTGCTCCGAATCCAAGAAGAGCGACACCCACCAGTAAGAAGCCGACAGTTGCTGTGTCGACCCATCCCCACCATGCCAATGCGAGAACGAAAAGGAGCCATATGGTGGGTTTCGTAGCCTTTCCATATGGCATCTCCCTGAGTCTTTCCGGTAGATCGCTTATCGTCCCCCAAACAACGTATAGGACGTAAATGATAGCTGTGACATACATCTGGAGAGCACGGCTCTGAACGTCACCAGTTGCATTGAGAAGGTCGTCCTGAATCCAGTAGAAAAGTCCACCAAAGTATAGCCCAGAAATAATCAGGAGCCATGGGTATGAGACTTTTCTTTCGACCATGCTATCGCCTTCCTAGGTGCTTCATTCCTCTTCCCATTCTCCCCAGTCTTCGCCATCTTCAGAGTTTGCTGAAACTGTTCCTCCTGCGGCTTCGACCTTGGCAATGGCTCTAGGGCTTGCTTCCTCGACGATTATCTTCATTGGCTTAGAAATTGGCCCCTTACCGAGAAGCTTGTCATACCCCATCTCGGTTAGATTCACCTCATCTCCATCAGTCAATCCGGATATCTCGCTGACGTTAATAGATACGTTGACCTTCCTAAGGCTTGGATGCCTGTTGAATCCGTGCATTCCCCAGTGACCTGGAAGATACTTGTTTCTGAACATGACCTTGTGCTTGCCTATTCCAGCTCTTCCTCTTCCGCCTCTCTTTCCAGCGCCCCTTCCAGCCTTCTTTCCTCGGCCGTGATAGCGACTCCTTCCTCGAAATTTGTTAGTCCTTGAAACCTGTCTCTTATACACATCTCCGAGCCCACGAGACTTACGTGCAT
>CAXHFM010000141.1:0-2932 GCA_964016345.1 uncultured Candidatus Poseidoniales archaeon
TGCACGTAAGTCTCGTGGGCTCGGAGATGTGTATAAGAGACAGGATCAGGATCAATGACAGATGGGCCCTAGACGGAAGAGATCCAAATTCCTACACAGGAATTTTCTGGGTTCTGGGGAGGCATGACAGGGCTTGGGGTCCTGAAAGACCTATTTTTGGGAAAGTTAGGTATATGTCCTCCGCCAACACAAAAAGAAAGCTGAAGCTGGATGGATACATGTCCAGATGGGCTGAAGACGCACCTCTGCCCAAGAGCCTTCGTAGGTGAGCAGATGTACAAGTATACCCATGAGACTGTAGTAGAGTCAGATATTAAATCAACTTTCGATTGGTTCGAACATGAAGGTTCTTTCAGAAGGTTGATGCCACCTTGGGAAGTGGCTGAGGAAGTCCGAGCAGATGATTCGTTAGAGGTTGGATCACAGAGAGTTTTTCGATTTCCTGCTCCAGGTGCTCCATTCTTGAAAATGACATGGGTTGCAGAGCATACTGCCTATGACCCACCTAATCACTTTGCTGATAAGATGATTAAGGGGCCCTTTTGGTCATGGAATCACAATCATGATTTGACTGAGAGTGGGGGCAAAACGACCGTCAAGGACGAAGTTACCTACCAAGTTCCCTTCGGGGCCCTCGGGAATTTGGCGGATAGTATTCTGGGGGGGTGGCTTGTGAAGAGTAGGATATCTAAGATGTTCAAGGCAAGGGAGTTAAGACTTCAAAGAGATATGGCGGAACATGCAAAATTCTCTCAACTAAAGAGGAAGAGAATACTAGTCGCTGGTTCCTCTGGATTGATTGGAACACAGCTAGTAGCATTCCTAGACACAGGTGGACATGACGTCTGGAGACTTGTTAGGAGGCCCGCTAAAGAAGGTCAAAAGGAGCTAACCTGGGATCCAGAACAGGGATTAATCAATCCTTCCGAGATAGAAGATTTTGATATTGTTATCCACCTTGGTGGCGAAAACATAGGAGACAAAAGATGGAGCAAGAAGAGGAAGGCCGCTATAGTAGGTTCTCGCAAAGACTCTACCCTTCTACTCTCTGATACCATCAGTAGCCTCAGTAAGAAGCCGGATGTATTCCTTGTGGCCAGTGCTATTGGATTCTATGGAAATAGAGGCGACGAGGTCCTCACTGAAGAGAGCGCACAAGGAGAAGGTTTCCTCACGGATACGGTGATAGAATGGGAGTCTTATGCAGAATCAGCCAGAGAAGCGGGAATCCGGGTGGTTAATACCAGGAATGGGATTGTTCTATCGGCGGCTGGAGGCGCTCTAGAAAGAATGCTCCTACCTTGGAAGTTGGGAGGAGGAGGACCTCTTGCGGGAGGCAAACAATGGATGTCATGGATTTCCCTTGATGACGAAATATACGCCATTCATCATCTGATTATGAACGAGGAGTGCGAGGGTGCGTACAACCTTACTGCCCCTGAGCCCGTCAGGCAGAAGGTTTTCTCAAAAACTCTGGGAAGGGTTCTACGCAGGCCCGCTTTCGCTCCGATTCCTGGTTTCTCCATGAAGATTCTTTTCGGTGAGCTTGCCGGTCCTCTCCTCATAGAAGGGCAAAGAGTACTACCTAGCAGACTTCAGCAGTCTGGTTATGAATTTCTCCACAAAGACCTTGAGTCGGCGCTTAGAGACTCTCTTGGTATTTGGGGGTAGGTTATGCAGGGCGACGCCCAAGTAAGGAATATTTCTAACACGGGAAGAAGAAATAGATTCTACGGTTCTATGGTATTGTTTTTATTTGCGATTGTCGTAAATATCGTGTATCTTGTCGTGGGAAATCCACCTACGCTGAATCCTGATTATAATCCGACTATTCTCATTGTGACAGCTATCACATTATCTGGCCTATACATAGCAGGATTTCTAGTACTTCTAGAGTCGACCACTCAAGTATGTGTTTACCATGGGTTCCTAGGAACACATGAGTCTTCATCTGGAGGCAAGAAGCACGAAGATGAGTCGGTTGCTCGAGCATGTAGGAGTAAGAGCTGGAGGATAATTTTTCAGTCTATACTCTTCGGTATTATTTTCACAGTTATCTCACTTTGGCTTCTCTCTGAATTTATGTCAACTAGTAGTTCTATGTAGCATTCCGATGAGAGCGGGCGCGATTATCATACTAGCAATCAATGACAGTATTATCATAATAGCACAGAATAATCCAAAGGTCGAGAAGAATCCCATCTCTGACTGATTAATTACCATGAATCCTGCAAAGTCGGACAGGGCGGAGCCGAATAGTGCAAGTCCAGACGCCCCTCCAACTACTGCTACAGATTCTAACTGCGATTTTCCTTCTTCGATCTCCTCCCGATATCTCTCTATTAGATGAATGACATAGTCAACTCCGACTCCAAGTGAGATTGCCGCTATGGAAACCGTAACCATATTAAGGCCATATCCAAACAAATCAACAAGTGCATATAGCCATATTATCATAATGAAAATTGGAGTTGTCGTTATTCCTGCGTAAATGAATGGCGTTGTTCCAAAGGACAGTGACAAAATTAGTGCGACAAACATGAAGTGTAGTAGGTATTCATCGCCAACTAGGGCTAGTGATATTAATGCGAAAACTATCACATTTAGAAGGATGAATGGAGAGTTTTTTCTAATGTTAGAAATATTCTTTTTTATCCTATGGACAGCATTACCATCATCTCTGAATCCCCACCAAAGTGTGAGGAAGCAAAGTAAAACGCCCAAGAGAATCGTATCTTGTAGATCGTCTTGCATGGAATCTGCGGCTACGAATCTTACAACTGGCTCACCAGTTGGAATGGCCCATGAAACTGGATGGTTGTCATCGGAAAATGCGTTATCCAGTGAGCCTCGGTTCCTGAGTTGACTTACAGATAAATTCTGTAGTGGCTCCATATCTGCTTCTAGCTGAATTAAAGCTGGCTCAACCAAT
>CAXHFM010000142.1:0-2891 GCA_964016345.1 uncultured Candidatus Poseidoniales archaeon
TGCACGTAAGTCTCGTGGGCTCGGAGATGTGTATAAGAGACAGTCCTTGGCCAATATAATTGCGGGTAAATTACGTTCAAGTGGCGTGATTAAGAGGGACAAACAAGGGAACAAGTTGGTCGACTCAAATGGAATTATAATTAGGGAGCCTGGAAAATTCAAAGCATTACAGGCGGCTGGATGGATGTATGATGAAGATACTGCTCAAGTATCCATGAATCTACTTGATCACACCATCACCGGCCTTCACGACGTTACAGAAGCAATACGATCGGAGGCTGGTAAACTGGGACTCACGGTCACTGCTAGCGAACTTGTTGGTTTAGTCCCAATGAAGGCAATGATTCAAGCTGGAAGGCATTATTGTATGAATCCAGATGAGGGTAATGAAAACAATATTTTACAACATGCAGTAGATGGTTTAGGCTTGGAGGGCTTGCATGAATTTGATGCCAGCTCTTCAATTATCGAGCTAGCAATACGGGGGGATTTACCTGAATAATGGATATTTCGATGTCTTATCAAAAATATCTTCTTCCGATCCTACACCGGGTGGTGGTTCAGTAGCCGCTCTAACACTTGCCCACGCGCATGCGCTAGGGATGATGGTATCCAGGTTGACTCTAAGTAACAAAAAATGGTCGAAAGGTCATGATTCTGCGTCAGAAGTGATAAAATCATCTACCAAAGGAATCGAGCTCTCACTGTCGCTTGCTCACGAAGATGCTTCGGCTTTTGATTCCGTAATGGATTCCTACAGGCTTCCAAAGGATAACGATGCCCAGAAAACAATTAGAGAAAAGGCCATAACTTCTTGCACAATTAACGCTGCATTAGCGCCACTAAAAATAATGAGAGCATCGGGTGACTATCTACAATCGATTGTAGCGCTATCAAGATATGGTAACCCCAATGCCCTTACGGACCTCCTCGCATCATCTGAACTGGCACGCGCATCATCAAGAATAGCATCTTATAATGTTCAAATTAATTTAGATTCCTTGGATAAAACCGAAGAAAGGGAAAGCATATCACAGGAGATGGAAAATCTTCTGGAACTATCTCATGCCAGCCATTCTAATATTGAGTCAACTATACTGGAGAGACTGGAATGGAATTAACGTTCAAAGAACAGATATTGGTCGGAATCCCCGATCATTTACCAGCTGTAAAACCGTTTGATTCCTCAGTCCCACATGCTCCCATTAGACCGCAAGTACTCAGTGATCCAGAAAAAAAATTAGCAATTGAAAACTCATTGAGATATTTTCCAAAGAAATGGCATAATGTATTAGCAATTGAGTTTCTACAAGAACTGGATGAGTTGGGCCATATTTACATGCACAGGTTTAGGCCAGAATATGAAATGTTTTCCAGACCTATAGATGACTATCCATCTATCTCTCCCTCAGCCGCTTCAGTAATGTTAATGATTCAAAATAACCTAGATCCTCTGGTAGCTCAATATCCACATGAGTTGATTACATACGGCGGAAATGGATCTGTATTCCAAAATTGGGCACAGTACCTCATCACAATGAAACTACTTGCTAAGATGAATGACAATCAGACACTTGTGATTAACTCAGGGCATCCATTAGGACTGTTTCCTTCGAGTCCAGAATCTCCTAGAGTAGTCATTTCTAATGGCCTAGTAATTCCAAATTACTCTTCTCAGCCGGACTATGAAAAGATGAATGCACTTGGAGTGACACAGTTTGGACAGATGACTGCAGGGTCTTACATGTATATTGGGCCACAGGGCATTGTTCATGGAACAACAATTACTCTATTGAATGCAGCTAGAAAATATCTTGATGTCGATAACGAATCGGACCTATCTGGGATACTATTCATCACATCAGGTTTAGGCGGAATGTCTGGCGCACAAGCTAAGGCGGCGGTCATCGCAGGAGCTGTTTGTATAATAGCAGAGGTCGATTCTCATGCCGCCATCAAGAGGCATCAACAAGGATGGCTGTCCGAGTTACACTACGATTTGAACGATGTAATATCACGTGCCCGCCTAGCGGTAAAGGATAATGAGGCTGTATCAATAGGCTATGTTGGGAACATAGTAGATTTACTTGAGGGGCTTATTGAGAATAATCTAACTCCAGACCTAGGTAGCGACCAGACCAGCCTTCACAATCCCTGGTTAGGTGGCTACACTCCTGCTGGATTAACATTCGAAGAGGCGAAAGAACTCCTATCAAATGACCCTGAAGATTTTAAAATAAAAGTGAAGGACTCCTTAAGAAAGCATGCGAAAATGATCAATCAATTGTCTTCCAGAGGTATGAAATTCTGGGACTACGGAAATGCCTTCCTCTTGGAGGCTAGTAGATCTGGAGCGGATATTGTAGATGGACGCGGTCAATTCAAGTATCCATCATACGTTGAAGATATAATGGGGCCAATGTGTTTTGACTACGGCTTCGGTCCTTTCCGTTGGGTTTGCACATCTGGTTTAGCTAAGGACCTAGAAACATCTGATTCTATTGCGCACACCATACTTACTGAGCTCCATTCAGAAGCCCCAGATAGAATCAAACAGCAATATTCAGATAATCTCAGATGGATAGAAGAAGCTGGAAAAAATGATCTGGTGGTGGGAAGTAAAGCCAGAATATTGTATGCTGACTCCATAGGAAGAAAATCTATCGCTTTGGCTTTCAATGAGGCTATAAGAAATGGAGATATTTCGAAACCTATTGTTCTTGGTAGAGATCATCATGACGTTAGTGGCACAGACAGTCCTTACAGGGAGACTGCTAATATCAAAGACGGATCCAAGTTTACTGCGGATATGGCCGTTCAGAATTTTGTGGGCGACTCGTTCAGAGGCTGTCTCTTATACACATCTCCGAGCCCACGAGACTTACGTGCAT
>CAXHFM010000143.1:0-2836 GCA_964016345.1 uncultured Candidatus Poseidoniales archaeon
GATGCACGTAAGTCTCGTGGGCTCGGAGATGTGTATAAGAGACAGCTTTCTCAGGTGTTCGAAGGAATGAATGCCACTTGAGCACCCCGTTGGCCACTCGAATCTTATGGCATAGTTACCCACTTGCTCTACTTTTGGTTTCACCAGCATCATTCTGGAGATTTCCTCCTCAAACTCTATTTTGATCTGTTCATTTACTTGCCTAGGCTTACACTTTGCGCATTGACAATTCTTTCTCACATCCAAATAATCAAGCTTGAATGTGTTATCATCCGAGAATGCTAGTATACAATATGTATCCTTTCTTTCCAGGGAGGTCAATACTGGAGATTTGACCATGATTACCCTTCCGATAGACCCGTCTTATCCTGGGGGTTTAGGATTACATGCATGAGAAGGCCAATCGGCATTAGCATCACTCCAAAGAAGACGATTAGTCTAGTCTTGCTAACTCCTATTTCGTTCTCTATGGCCTTTCTCCACATCCATCGAGTAGCCATTATATCACCTGCAACGAAGTGAGACCATGCTAGAACTGTACCCGATTCTGTTCCCAGTATCTGTACCATGGTATCAAGGAAATCAGTAGGGTTTCCCGTAATTAGGTCAATCAGGCCAGATGGTTCTAGGATGGCAGTGATTAGCCATACTACCAGCGGTCCGATAAATAGAGAGTTTCCTTCCATCCAATTTTTGGTTCTTCCCGATGTTGGCTCAGATAGCATCAGAAGCCAATAAGGTCCAATCCAGATAGTTGGAATAATGAACAGAAGAGTGTAGATTAATTCCATTTCAATTACTCCATTCTCCGTTCATTCTATGTGGCATTCTTGGACACAATACGTGGCTTCTTGATATCTTCAAACCAGGTGTCGGTACCGTTCCAGTCAGGCTCAACTCCCATGTCAGCACAAATCAACTTAGCGGAGATTCTCCCACTCTCCAGGATTGTTGGTAGGCCACTTCCTGGGTGAGTTCCCCCTCCTACCAGATAAAGGTGGTCGAGTTCCTCAAATCTATTTTGCGGCCTTCTCCAAAGCATCTGGTCTAACCCATGTGCCAAGTTGAACACTGCGCCTTTGTAGATGTCACGAGAGGCCCAGTCATCAGGCGTCACTATGGTCTGGGATACAATATGATCCTTGATTCCTTCAAAACCTAGATTTTCCATCTGTTTTAGTATAGTTTCCATATATTCATGCTTTATTTCTTCCCAGTCAATGTCCTCGTGAGAGCTACTGGCTGGGACTAAGACGTAGATTGTTGAGTGCCCGTCTGGAGCCATAGTAGGGTCTGTGATACACGCATTCTGAACATATACCGATGGGTCATCCCAAGTAACTTTATTTTCGGTAACTTCTTTGAGGTTTTTCTGGTAGTCCTTAGCAGCATAGATTTGGTGATGTGGCGTGTCATATAGCTTGTCGAGACCTAGATATAGCATGTAAGTAGAGCATGAGTAGGACTTCTCATCTAATTTCTTATCTGACCACTTCTTACGTAATTTATCGGGAATTAATCCTTTCATTCCGGTTGCAAAATCAACATTCATAACGAATCTGTCTGCTGTATATGTACCATTTTCTGTAACAGCCCCAACTACTTTCTTACCATCAAAAACAAAGTCACTGACTGGTTCGTTCAGAAGTATTTTTACTCCCAAACCCCTAGCTATCTCACCCATCTTCTCGGTAATTGTTCCAAGCCCACCTTCTGCGTGGAATACTCCGTGTTCATACTCTAAATAAGCAAGTATGGTGAATAGGCTGGGAGCTTGAAATGGACTCATTCCAAGGTATTTTGTTTGAAACGACATTGCGAGCTGCATCCTCTCATCTGAGAACATCTTAGACAAGTCAGATGATACGCTTCTCCAAGGTCTGAGGACTTTCGCAACTCTCAAAGCCCTGCGACTCAATAAGTCGGTTGGACCAGTCCAGGGGGAGTTTAGGCAGTTCTTTGAGAGATTAAGCTTCGTTCTGTTGTCCTCTATATATCTTCTGAATCCGTTCGCATTTTCCTCTCCACAGAGATCTCTTACTTGTGAAACCATGTCTTCTAAATCAGTACTGGCGTCTAGACTTCCACCGGCTCCAAAGACAAGCCTGTAGTTAGGATCTAATTTGATTAGACCTAGCTCTTTCCTAGCATCAAGACCTAGGGCCTCAAAAATTTCCTCTGCTATCTCTGGATAGTGGAAGAAAGTCGGACCATTATCGTACTTGAAACCATCCTTCTCGAAGACTCTGGTTCTTCCACCTACACCATCAGATTTCTCCAAAATAGTGACATTCACTCCTGCTTTGGCCAGTAACATCGAACATGCTAATCCACCTGGTCCTGCTCCAACTACTATTACATCACTATGATAAGTCATTTTCATTCACCCAACTTTAACCCCGATTTGAACTCATCTAGTGAGTCCCTCATTTCGGAGATTAATTTAACTTCTGGATATGTCCTAATCACCAGACCATCCATGTACATCAATGAGCGTATTATCGGGAATCCTTCTTCACCGTAGTCAGCCCCTGCATTCTCAACAGCCGATCTGACGGTTTTCATCATAACTTCTGTTAGACTTTGCTCACCAACACTGAGGTTTTCAAAGTCCTTGTAGATGAAATGCATATCTTCTTTGAACTTCTCTATGTCGTCTGATCTTGGTCTCCTCTCGGCTAGTGATATCAGGGACTCGAAGGCCAAGTCTTTGTCATCAGATGAAAGATGGTAGAAGAAGTTGAATAGGGATTTGCTAACTTTCCTCGGAGCTTCGCATACAGCTCCATTGTCAATAAAAACGAAGTTTCCTTTGGGGTCAAGTATGCAATTACCC
>CAXHFM010000144.1:0-2819 GCA_964016345.1 uncultured Candidatus Poseidoniales archaeon
CGTGTGGCGACCCACAGACCTGATCTGGGTAATGCCAGCGGAGGAAGTGAAATGACAAATACGAACAAAAACGAAAAAAGCCCGAAAATAACTAACATGGTCATGGTAATGCTACTGCTTACAATCCCCCTCTCGGGATGTGTTGGCGATACTGAGAATGACAGGGAGCTGGTCATAGTGACATATGACGTATACGCGCTCACTGATGAGGTGATAGAGGAATTTGAAAATGAGACGGGAATCAGCGTCACTATTCTAAAGCTGAATGATGCTGGGTCTATTCTTGACTATCTGATCCAACACCAAGGAAGAGAAGACGTGGATTTGGCCATTGGTATGGACAATAACTTTCTTGGAACCGCCATCGAATTCGACCTTCTAGCTGAAAGCGATGTGAACCAAGTTGGCATCAGAAATGATGCCCTTGGGCCCTATTCCGGTCCCCTAGCAACGCCGTTTGACATGGGCTATGTATGCCTCAACTACGACACGGATCAAGTCGATGACGAGAATTTGACGGTCCCAACTTCCCTTTGGAATCTCACCGAGGAGGAATGGAGGGGTAAAGTAGCTCTCCCCTCACCAGTTACAAGTAGCCCGGGAAGGGCATTCATGCTGGCAACGCTTGACTACTTTGACTGGGAGGATGGCAATGATGAATTCAGTAGCTGGTGGACTGCAATGAAGGACAACGATGTAATCATCACATCAGGATGGTCCGAGGCCTACGAGACTCACTATACAGGAGGATACGGGGAATGGACCGAAGGGTACATTGGGGATGCACACATCACTGTCTCGTACTGCCACTCTCCGGGAGTTGAATCATGGTACAATGAAAATTGGACGAAGTCAGCCTCCCTGGATCTCCCGAAAACATCCTTCTTGCAGGTAGAATATGCCGCAGCCGTGAATGGAGGAAACATTGAGACCGCCAGCGAATTCATAAATTACCTAATTTCACCAGAGGTAAACTCCCTGATGCCAACAGAGAATCTGATGTACTCAGTCCTAGAGGGCCAGGATTTACCCGAGGAAAATGGATATCTGCTCAACTCAGTTATCCCTCAACAGCCATCTCAAATTTCCATGAATGATATCTCAGAGAATATTGAGTTATGGCTTGAGGAATGGAACTCTGCCATGACTTCAGGTGAATGATTTGAGAAGGCTAGCAAGCGCATTCGCGGTCATACTTTACTCAATGCTAATCCTCATACCAATCGGCCTAGCTACTCAAAGACTTATCCTTGTGACAGGCCCCAATCCGTTTGACTGGACCAAGTCATTGAGCGAGAATTATATTTCCCAGAACGTACTGGAATTCACTCTAGTCCAAGCGGCCTCATCTACTTTCATGACATTGTTAATCAGCCTTCCAATAGCTTGGACTCTCGGTCGCTACAGGTGGCCTCTAGAGTCTCTGGTTAGGACGATTCTGACGTTACCTTTCGTCATCCCATCAATAATCGCTGCAATGGGAATTCTAACCATAGTAGGTCCCCATGGCCTGGATATAAGGTCCAATGAAAATACATGGTGGTGGACATTGATAATATCTCATGCTTGGTTCAATATGGCGTTGATCATCCGTTTCTGCGAGCCTCTCCTGTCCAAACTAGATCCTGCCTTGGAAGAGCAGTTGCGTTTGTTACCTCATGGCAGAACAAGAGCTTCAAGACTCAAGAATCTCTGGGTCCCTTTGTTGCTGCCCTCTGTAGTGGCGGCGGCGTGCATGACCTTCGTCTTCTCGTTCACCTCGTTCGCTTTGGTCCGATGGATAACAGTGAGGAACAATACCCTGGAGAGCGTGATGGCAGAGGTTTCGTCATCCGCTGGTATCCAAGGCTACATGGAACCGACTTCAGACATCGTGATGGGCGCGTCACTGATTCAGTTCACGATTCTGTTAAGCTCCCTCTGGCTGACCTCCGTAATCCAGCGTGACAGGAAAGCAATACTGCCACAGGCACGTCCGGAACATGTCCGCAAACCAAACTCACGTGGCTGGCTAGTGATCGTGCCCGCGTTGATTTTTGCTGTTTTACCACTGATCTCAGTCGTCATCGGCTCCTTCAGAATCCGTGATCTGGGGGAAAGCGGTGGTGGATTTCGCTGGGGAACTGATGGTTGGAATCAAGCATATCATGGGTCATTCTCATTCGCTCCAATGTCTGAGGCAATCCTGAACTCGCTCGGATATGCGACAATTACCATCCTTGTAGCACTACCTCTTGGCTATGCCCTGGCATCGACGATCAACGATCTGGATAAGAGAAGCCCGAATCTAGCAAGGCTTCTTGACGTTTTCACGATGCTACCCTTCGCTCTCAGCGCGGCGATGGTAGGACTAGGCGTTCTTCTCGGAATAATCAAGCTGGACGTATCCTCGGCATACCAATTCTGGGCGCTCCCCTCACTGGCTCACATCATGCTCACAACCCCATTCGTAGTCAGGATCATGCTACCTGCAATAAGATCCCTAGACAATTCCTATGACGAGAATGCGCGAGTCTTAGGGATGAGTGAATTCTCCAGATTTATCAAGATCAAGATACCTCTCCTGAAGGGCTCGATTATCATATCCTCGATATTCGTCATTGCAATGTCATTGGGTGAATTCGGGGCATCCTTCATTGTAGCAAAGAATTCGGACTGGACCACCATGCCCTTGCTCATTGACGCTTGGAGGGCCAAACCGATGAAAGATCCGTTGTCAGCACCGGCATCGAATGCCGTGGCTACAGTTCTGATGCTGATAACAATGGGGCTGTTTATGTTCTGTCTCTTATACACATCTGACGCTGCCGACGAACATA
>CAXHFM010000145.1:0-2799 GCA_964016345.1 uncultured Candidatus Poseidoniales archaeon
CGTTATCAAGCGTCAGCTGAGAGAGCATCGTCATCATCTGCTTCATTTCACCGTCTACTTCCATAATGACATATCTGACTCCATCCGCCATGACTGAGTCATCGCCACCTCCAGTCGTCCTTAGTCTTACGATTTCCGCTTCTAGAGATTCGATTCTCTTCTGTTGGGATTTCCATTCCTCGAAAAATCTGGATACTGCCTTTGGTAAATCGTCTGAATGGACCCCGAGTACCTCTGAAGCTTCGCTCAATATTCGTTCTTGTCGCCTTGAATGATCCCTCGAAGTCTCCCCTGCCACGATTTGCAGACGCTCTACCCCGTCTTGTACCTGACTGGACTTTAGTATCCTCAACTCCCCGATACTTGATGATTCGTCGTGATGCGTACCTCCGCAGGCCTGGACGTCAAAATCCCCAATACTGACAACTCGAATTCTATTGTGTTTAGGAGGTCCTCCTTGATAGATATCGAATCCATACTTTCTATCGGCTTCGGACCTCTCTAAAACCTCTTTCTTGATTTTTAGATTAGATTCGACAATATTATTTGCTAGATCTTCAATAGCCTCTATCTCCTGTCTAGTTAACCTCGAATGGTGAGTGATATCTAATCTTGCATATCTTGCACCTTTGTTAGATCCGGCTTGCCAAACGTGGGGGCCTAGAATATTTCGGGCTGCGCCTCCGACTATGTGTACGGCAGTATGATGATTCATCAATTGTTTTCTTCTATCCCTATCAAGAATCCCTTGTACCATCCCTGGAGCTAGAAAGTGTTCTGTGAAATGTAATATTATTCCGCCTTGCGATTTGGTGTCAAGCACCTTGATCTCCTTCTTATCCTGTAAAAACCGTCCTTGGTCACCCAATTGACCGCCTCCTTCTGGGTAGAATAATGTCCTATCGGTTACCACAGCGTATGAGGGAATAGATTCAACCTCTCCGGAGAATGTTAACCCTGAAATCATATCATTTGTTAAAGGGATGCAAGCTAGCACTTCGGCTTGGAATTCTATAGCACTAGTATCCTCGTAGAAGTCTAAATTAGTGGTACTTATATCACCCATTTCGAAGACTTCATTGTGATCTTTTGTTTTTGCGGCGGCCTTTGCTATGAGGGCGTTTCTTGCTGCCATATCAGCACTGAATCCGACCCTGACCTCTAGATTTAGCCACCCGAGTTCCTTAGCTATTGATACTACCATGTCGGGATTTAATCCCCTTTCTTCTGACAATCTGAATAGAGTTTCGTCATTAATCTGCCTCGAATCAGGAGGAGTATTCTTCAGCGCGGTCTTGACTGCAGCTCTCCCTTTCCTCAACATCTCATGATATCTTGCTTCTTCCAGTTCCAAAATTTTCAGAATTCCTTCCTCAGATTGTACAAACCCTTCTATTTCTAGATGAGTATGGATATGATGCGCGCCCAATTCTGATAGACTGGCCGGTATTGATAGTGAATCTTTCATTCTACAAACTCTTCTTGCTAGCATTCTAACTAGGTATCCGGCCTTGCTGTTACTTGGCACTAGTCCGTCTCCAAGCATGTTGCATATAGCATGCATATGATCAGGTATAGCATAAATTGAGGATAGTGGCTCGGTTACTTTCTTTAGATCCTCCAGAGAGATTGAAATCCCGTTGTCTGAGAGTCTTTCTGATAGATTTCTATAAAGTTCCTCCGCATCAGTCCCCACATCTATGTTTAGGATACCTGCCAATCTAGAAAGTTCACTCAATAGTACCTCCATTTCCACCTTTATGTCTAATGAATCTAGGAAAGAGTCGAAACCAGATATTGCCTTCAGCCACATGATAGATTCTGGATATATGGCCTCGTAGATTGTGGGGGTTCCTGCGGCCGCCCAGCAAAATCTCTCAAGTCCATATCCTGTGTCTATGATTTGGAGTTCCATCTCACGATAATTCTGCCCCTTGATTGTTATTTCCCCTTCTTCGTCCTCTTCCAAATTCATAAAGACCAAAGTGGCAAGCTCTAATCCTCCCACGATTACTTCCAATGCTGGTCCAGCATTTCCCCCTCCTGACCAGGGGTTCTCGACATAGGTGATACTTGTGGGCTCGATACCCAGTTTTTCGACTAGTAATTCATCACAGTATCTTACACATTGATCTATCCAATATGTCACATTTCCATCCATTGGTCGGTTGAAGGCATGATGCGCCATCATTTCGAATGTTGAAAGATGCCTACCAGAACGACCGACTGCTGCTACGTCTGTTAGCCTAATGCATGGTTGGCTGATCCCTAGTGGATTTGCTGGAGGAGGGACTATTCCACTGGTCACATGAGGTTGAAAATCAGCTATACTAGCTATCGTGAGATGAATATCGTCCCTCCATCTGGCAATAACCGGATATGGGTCAATTCTGGTATGCCCCCTAGAATCAAAGAAGGCCAGGAACGTCTCTCTCATCTCATCTTTGAGCTGTTTCCCCCTAGAATCAAATCCTTCAATAATCGGATTTCCTATGAATGTGTAAGGATCCTCATTGGTGTCGCCACAGGTTTCTCTGTTGATATCCCTAGTCCAGAATCTTAAGCCTGTTACCTTACAAATTTTGAGCATGTGGCCAGATTCTTCCCAGTAAGGAATATTGATATCGCCGAACCCCATTGTCACCATCCTCGCTTACGCATTGAAGGGTTTGACTTGAATTCGATTGTTTATGCTTTAACGGCGCTTTGAAAGGTTACACTCGCGACGCAAGCCTATGGAGGCACCATGGAAGAGGCATATGAATCCAGATGGACCTGGGAGAATTAGAACTGTCTCTT
>CAXHFM010000146.1:0-2722 GCA_964016345.1 uncultured Candidatus Poseidoniales archaeon
CACGCCTATGTTCGTCGGCAGCGTCAGATGTGTATAAGAGACAGGGATTTTGTTGAACGCCCCCTACCACGAAGGACCTAGACATACTAGAGACTGCCTCGATAGAAGGCGAGAGCATCTTGTTGTTGTAAGCCCACAGAACTACAACAGCCACTAAGACTTTCACAGATGAAAAAATATTAGCTCTGTTTTGGAGAGATTTGAAATCCATACAAATTCTTCCGTAGTAATGAGATTGATTGAGGCCCCCGAGGGAGATGATTCCCCCCCGAGGGCTTTCGTTTACCTATTTGCTGTCGACTAAACGATCAGCGCATTGGTGGTGCGAACTGCAAGCCACCCTCGGAAACGAGAGCGTTTGCAGTTCCTACACGGGAAAGTACGCATCCTTCCATAGCAGCTGAGCCACTGGTCCCGTCATAGGTCCCATCGCAGAATGAGTTGTCCCATGCCTCTCCGTAGTTTCCGGAGGTGGAAAGAACGCTCTGCATCCATGTTGCTGGTAGCGGGTTAGCGTCAGTACCTAGACCTAGGTTCTGGTTCAGAAGCCTGTCAACCGATGGATTGGTCATATCTGCGTCCATGTAGTTCTCAGAGTCGATTCCCATCTCTTCAGCGGTAACCATTCCGAACCATACCCATGTCACGACATCCTTCCAGTCGGAGTCCATATCACGAACTGCTGCGCCTAGAGGTTCCTTGGATAGTAGCTCAGGAGCAATCCATAGATCGCAGTCAGAGCAGTCTCCAGCAGCCTCAAGGGTGTACTTCTTTGCAACCATTGCTGACATGTCGCCAGTGAAAGCGTCACATGAGCCAGAAACTAGCTCTGCAGTTGCCTCAGCGGCATCAGCGACAGGAACTATTTCCATACCAACGCTGTTTACTGTGTTCCAGTCAGCGATGTTACCTTCAGTGGTTGTTCCTGTTCCTACACAGACCTTGGCGTTCTCCAAGTTGTGCGCTGTGTTATCCATTGCATCCTGCGGGTATGCATCTCCTCTGATCAGGATTCCCTGACCATCGAAGAAGTTCATTCCTGCGAAGTCAGCATTCAGTCCTACGTCACGGCTTGTTGTCCATGTGGTAGTTCTGATTAGGACATCGATCTCTCCGGAAGCAAGCTTCTCGAATCGGTCTCCAGCACTCGCTAGGATGTACTCGATCTGAGTATCTGGGTTCAGTCCGATTGCAGCAGCTACAGCCCTGCAGTACTCGATATCGAGTCCGGATCGAACACCATCAGCGTCAGCGAAGCCCATGCCCCACTGGGAGTCCTTAACTCCACACTTCATCATACCACGGTCGTGGATAGTGTCCAGGGTGCTGACTGGTGTTGCTTCGGCAATACCGGCTAGTCTTCCCTCTTCTCTCGCGGCATCCACGTCCTCATCAGTAAGGTCGGAACCCGCACAGCCCGCAAGGGCCGCAGTCGTCATTAACATCATCATTGTCATAGCGAGCATGCGTCGCATGCCCTTGCTACGACCTATAGAGGGTATATACCTTCTCCAAGATGTGACTTTATCTACCGATTAGAGAGGTTGTAAGTATCCAAAAAAAGATTATTTGAGGTGATTTGAGGTTGGGAGAAGGGGTGGCCGAAGCCACCCCAACCCCCGTTTTCCGAGTTTCGTAGGAGGTGATCCATCTGCAGGTTCCCCTACAGATACCTTGTTACGACTTAACCCTCCTTGTCGAAGGCAGGCTCGAATACCCCATTATCAAGGTAGCCTCACCCACCCACAACTAAGATGGTTTGACGGGCGGTGTGTGCAAGGAGCAGGGGCATATTCACCGCGCCTTGTTGAGACGCGATTACTACCTAATCCAGCTTCATGGGGGCGGGTTACAGCCCCCAATCCGAACTACGAACGGGTTTCGGGATAGCTTCTTCCTCTCGGAGTAGCAGCCCATTGTCCCGTCCTTTGTATTGCGCGTGTAGCCCATGGCATTCGGATCATACTGACCTACCGTTGCCCTCGCCTTCCTCTGACTTCGCGCCAGCGGTCTCCCTATAGTCCCGTGGTCTGCGGACAGACCTTGGCAAATAGGGATGAGGGTCTCGTTCGTTATCTGACTTAACAGAACGCCTTGCGGTACGAACTGACGGCGGCCATGCAATACCTCTCGAACAATCCAGCAAGCTCGTTACACTGGCTTTCATATGTCCGTCGGCCATGGTGAGTTTTCCGGCGTTGAATCCAATTAAACCGCACAATCCTCAGGTTGCGGTGCTCCCCCGCCAATTCCTTTAAGTTTCAGCCTTGCGACCGTACTCCCCAGGCAGTGGACTTATCACCTTCGCTTCGACACTGAGAACGCTCGGAGCGTCCCCAACATCAAGTCCACAGCGTTTACACCTAGGACTACCCGGGTATCTAATCCGGTTCGTGCCCCTAGGCTTCGTCCCTGACCGTCGGATCCGTTCTAGTGTGGAGCCTTCGCAACAGGTGGTCCTCTCAGGATGACAGGATTTTACCCCTACCCTGAGAGTACCCCACACCTCTCCCGGTCCCAAGTCTGGCCGTCCTCGCAGAATTCAACTCGTTGAGCGAGTTGATTTACCCACGAATGTACCAGACCGGCTACGGACGTTTTAGGCCCAATAAAAGCGACTACCACTTGAGGCGCCGGTATTACCGCGGCGGCTGGCACCGTCCTTACCCACCCCTTATTCGCCGACCTATTTAGAGTCTGTCTCTTATACACATCTCCGAGC
>CAXHFM010000147.1:0-2719 GCA_964016345.1 uncultured Candidatus Poseidoniales archaeon
GGTGCCTTACTGGGAGCTTTTAACTGGCTCTTTAGCTGTGCTGCGAGCTCGTAATTCTCGTCACTGAC
Organism: uncultured Candidatus Poseidoniales archaeon; assembly: GCA_964016345.1. Taxonomy (GTDB): domain Archaea; phylum Thermoplasmatota; class Poseidoniia; order Poseidoniales; family Thalassarchaeaceae; genus MGIIb-O5. The sequence goes on from CAXHFM010000147.1 coordinate 69, forward strand.
AGCCTTTGCTATTGCGTCTTTGATCTCAGACTCTGACATTGGTGGCTTCGGAGGGGGTGCCTTCTTGGGAGGCGGTGGCGCCCTCATAGGAGGAGGGGGCGGTGGTGCCTTTTTTGGAGGTGGAGGGGGTTTGTCGGCCACGCTATCATGCGATGGAAGGACGGAGTACCTTTGAAGAAATCGGGCGAAGTCCTCTCTGAAGGGGCACCATAGACAAGATTGAATTGCTATAGCCGGAGGGGGAGGCGATGCAACCAGACGAGGCATGGGGGCCGAGATGGCTTTCTTGCGCTCACCCCTTATCCCACAAATACATGGAGGTCGCTTCCGACAAACGCTCTCTCGTCATTCTGGCTGCTGACGTCCCTAGGGTGGATGACTTAGTTGGTTTAGTTGAGATGGTAGGACCTCATATAGCGGGTTTGAAAACGCATGTAGACATGACCGAGGAGTTCACAATCGAGGAGTGGGGCAAGGTCGTGAGTGTGGCTAAGAAGCATGATTTGCTTCTGTTCGAGGACAGAAAGTTCGCAGACATAGGAAGAGTCACTGAGACTCAGATGGGAGGGATGTACGACATTCGATCATGGGCCGACCTGGTCACCTCACACAGCGTTAGTGGACCAGACATTGTAGACGGAATAGCCGCGGCGTGGGATAGCGTGCAGAGGATTGGGGGAGTACTTCTTCTGGCTCAAATGTCCAGCCGTGGCAATCTGCTGGAAGCGGGTTACACAGACAGTACCATCGAGATGGGGACCGCGTCCCCTCATGTGATAGGATATATCGGAAACGGGAGTAATCCCGATGAGATTTCGTCTCTAAGGAAGAAGGTGGGCGAAGGAAGGATGATATGGACGCCTGGCGTGAATCTTTCGGCCGAAGAAGGGGCCTTAGGCCAGCGATACGGCCATCCATCTGATGCCATCTTGGCAGGCTCGGACGCTGTGATAGTTGGATCTGGGATTCACAAGTCAGAGGACCCTGTGGCCTCCGCCAAAGCCTACGGCGACGCCACATGGGCCGCATTGATGAGTCGTTGAGCTCAGGAGATCTCTTCTGGGTGGCTCTTCGGCCTGAGCACTACCAAAGCAACGCTGACTAGGAAGGCCAGGGCTAGTGGACCAGTGACGAATATCTCCTCTGTTGCAGTGAACTCCCATGTGAAGGTGGACCAGGCCAAGGCAATCGTCTCCAGCACCGAAGCGAGCATCACAACGTCATAGAGTGCTTTCTCCCCTTCAGGATCTCTTGCGGCCAAGAGTGCCCCTACTCCGTTCACTGCGACAAGGGCCGCGCCAAGATTCCTCAGCCAAGCTATGTTGTCTGTATTGGCGCCCTCGAGCTCAACATACCACTCTGGGTAGACGAAGAAGACCATTCCCATGGCGATGCTGGACCATCCGCAGATTCTCAGCGTTAGCTTTGTGTAATCCATGACGTGTAAGGTTACTTTTCAGTAGATTAAGTTTGGTAGCCTTTTCCCTAGGGAACCATGTCTTCGAGCTGTTGCAGGTACTCCGAGAGATCAATTGCTCCAGTGTAATGGGCGACACCAGCTCCAATTAAACTGAGCAAGATGAGGAGGAATGCCCTCCTCAGCCAGCGCCTCTTCCTTTTAGGAGGGCTTTGAACTAAGTTCTCAACGGTTTTTTCTGGCAAGGTGGGCATCGGTGGCATCACGGGAAGAGGTGGCATCACGGGAAGAGGTGGTGCAACCTCATCCATCTCTGGATACAGCTCGTCGAGATCTGCCAGTCCGGGCGCGCCAGGAATCTCGCCCATCAGATCTGCCCATGCCTCATCGAGATCAGTAGTCGTGATGGGCGTCGTGAGTATGGCTGTGGCACCGGCGGAGTAAGCGGCGTCCTCTGCAAGGGCCTTCCCGGTTCTCGTAGTGACGAATGCTATCCTTGCATTGAAGTCGGTCTCCCTTATTTCTAGGGCTGCGATATGTCCGTCCAGGCCGGATATGTCAAGTGCCAACAGTACGAGATCGGGCTTCTTTTCGACGTACTCGTCCACTGCCTTGTCACCATCGTCACACACCATTGGAACCCAACCGCGTCTCTCGAAATGACCGGTGAGGCTAGTCTCAGTCATGGGGTTGCCTACGACTATCAGCACAGTCTGCTTGTCCCCGTCCATGTTGCATTGACACAGAGGGGGATTCATGAACGGACCGGTCATATGGCTGGTGAGTGTTGGTTTTAGCTAATGAATCAAGATAACAAGTATTCCTAAAGTATGGAATCAAGCAACCACTCTGGGTCGAAAGGAATGAGGTCTTCGTATCCCTGCCCCACGCCAGCCAGGACTATTGGCCTTCCAGTTGTGTGGGCTATCGACATAGCCGCTCCTCCATTAGCATCAGTGTCCATCTTACAAAGGACCGCTCCATCGAATCTGAGCATGCTCTGGAAGACTTTCGCCTGCTCCACGGCATCATTTCCTGCTAGCGCGTCAGCGACGAAAAGGACTAGGTGTGGGTTCGTTACCCTGTGGACCTTTCTCAGCTCCTCCATCAGGTTGGTCTTGTTCTGCATCCTCCCAGCAGTGTCGATGATGACTATGTCGTCTCCCCTGGCTCTTGCAGAGTCAACTGCCTGTCTCTTATACACATCTGACGCTGCCGACGAACATAGGCGTGT
>CAXHFM010000148.1:0-2713 GCA_964016345.1 uncultured Candidatus Poseidoniales archaeon
AGGTTGCATGTGGGACAACGGTGCCAGAAGCACCCGTGGACGAATATCGCTAGCTTCTTTCCAGGGTAGGTGATATCCGGTCTGCAGACGTACCTGCCGTCCTCGTCATCGATCCTCCAGTGGAGCCTGTAGCCGGGATAACCGGCATCCCTCAGCATCCTGCGGACCCGCAGCTCGGGCTTCGTGTCCTTGCTCGTGTTCGCGATCATCACGTTGTGGACTGCGGGCGAGGACGCGGGTGGCGCCTCGAGGGCCACTCTATCGCCTCAGACCCATCCGGAGCCCAGCAGGCCGCTCAGCGCCAGAATTCCCCAGAGCACCAACGGGGGTGCGTTGTCCTTCCAGGTCATCGTCATCTGGGTCTTGCCCAGGTTCCACTCCAGGCCCTGCGCGCATATGATGACGAACCAGACCCATACGGGGCCGGCGATAACGACAGCCATCCTGGCCATCTCCTCCCCCTCGAGCAAGAACGCCGTACCAAGCATCGTGACTGTGGTCAGGAGGAACCAACCGCTCACGAGCTTGCTCGTGTCGTCCTCCCACTCGGTGTTGAGGATAACCCCCACGACGGCATGCACGACCGCGACGAGAACCAGCCATATCTGGGGGTCTAGGATCGTATCGATCATACTACTCGTCCCCCATGTTCCAGCCGAGCAAGCCAGTCAGGGCGGTCATGCCCCAGAAGATCAGGGGGGGCACGTTGTCAGATAGCTCGAACGACAGCATTTCGCTCGCAGTCCCATCGGCGTACGTTATCTCGACTCCGAGGGCTATGCACATCACCAGCCAGACCCAGAACGGCCCAGCTATCACCGCTGCCAGCCTAGCCTGAGCACGCCCAGTGGTCATGAACGCCGCATAGAGCATGTAGACCGCGATCACCAGGAAGACACCGGCTATCGTCAGCTCGACGTCGTTGTCAGGGTCCATTTGTAGGAGTACCCCGATGACAGCATGTCCGATCGCGTTGATGATCAGCCACCACTTCGGGTTCAGAACCTCTGCTTTGTAATCCAACTCACTCCCCCTCCTTGTTCAGGTGCATGTACCCGGATAGGGTCAGCAGACCGAGTAATAGGAAGACAGGTGCGAACTGCTCCAGGGGCACTCCGTAGTTGTTGGTTCCCGATACGTAAAGGAGGATCGGGAAGGTGGCGATGAACGCCAGGCCAGACACGAGGGCCATCTTCGCCTGCCCATCAGAGTCTAGAATCAGGCCCGCTCCGATTGCCAGGATTCCGTATGGGATTCCGAAGAGGCCCCAGCCCTCCTCGTATCCGGTGGCTATGGCCATCTCCCTATCAGACAGCGCACCGTAGTGGTCAGTCAACGCGATCTCTGCGACGCCAGAAGCATCGAAGAAGTTGTAGAGACTGAACAGTAAGTTTACCGCTCCAACCCCTATCAACCAATATTTTGGATTCATGTAGTTTGTAGATTCCATGCTCTCCCGTCTCAATGCAGTCTAATTATGATTGTGAAGCCTTTAATCCTACAAGATATGAAATAGCATATCCAATGATAGGCCAGTGTGTCGTTACTGTCTGACTTACTTGACCACCCTCTGATGAAGTCTTTCATCGCCTACTCCATCTTCCGGGCGTTCTACGGGGCGGGCATTCTGGTTGTGACCTACTTCGTTGATAGGGAGACAGCAGTGCCCTGGTGGCTGTTCCTCGCTTTCTCCATGGTATTCTCCAGGGTCCTCTTCAGGTGGTTCAAGAGCCGAAGGCCCGAGGAGGCTACTCGCTCTCCATCATGAACCTGATAGCATCCATCTGGGCCTTCTTCTCCTCGAGAGCATTCTCCAGGACGTCGATCACCTGACTCGCCTCCTCGCTGGACAGGGCCCGCTGCCTGTCATCGTACCCGTCCAGTATCGACTGGCAGGCGCTCCAGAGGCCCGACTCGGTGTAGGGCAGGAACTCTCCCTCCATTATCGGCAGGACGTCCTCCAGCCCCATCCCCGATGCTCGAACGAGCGAGTCTATCGCGACTATGTGCTCGCTCCATCTCCTAACCAGCTTGTTCCACCTGTCACTGTGCACTATCCCCCTGAGGGGAGGGAGCTCCTCTATCTCAGCCCTCAGGTACAGCTTGCCATCTGGGGACTCTTCGATGTACTCCTCGACGAGCTCGTCCACGGATGGGAATATCTCACCAAAGTCTCTCGCAGGCAGGGAAGCAGGAAGAATATCCACGATTCTGAATCTAGTCTCCCCAGAGGCCGTGAAGAGCAGGTTGCTGCCCTGCTCTTCCAGGTTGTCAGCGACGCACAGAACCCCGTACTCGGACGGTAACGCCCAACCGCCAATGCCCTCGGGGGGGTTGACCGTGGCGACGTAGCCGAACGGGGTCTCCTCCAGAACGCAGTCGTCCAACATCTGCTTGTATCTGGGCTCGAACACACGCAGGGGCTCCTGAGTCAGTGGGAAGATGCCCATTGGAAGCACGAACAGGGGAACCGTCCTTGGGGGGTCCATAGGTCCGACCCTATGCATCGACACTTCAATGGTTGTCAGCGTCTAGGCCTTCCAACCATCAGGACGACCCTCACGATCGCGAGCTGTAGACTGACGGGGAGCATACTCCCGAACAAAGGGACCGGCTTGTTGAGAAGCCCAGGAATCACCTCTCGCCTGCCCCTCTCCATCGCCTTGCTGTCTCTTATACACATCTCCGAGCCCACGAGACTTACGTGCATCTC
>CAXHFM010000149.1:0-2664 GCA_964016345.1 uncultured Candidatus Poseidoniales archaeon
TCTGCAATTCATTCATGCCATCACCCGATTATATTCTCCAGTCTAACCTGTCCGAGATGCCATGATCTAGCTTCCAGATACTCCCTTCCTAACAGGATTGGTGTACTTTGCAATCTAGATTTTTCGATTAGATCGAAAAGTCCACCGGAAAATTCCTGATGAGATTCCATAGTTGGAAGGATCCTGGGGTCAGATGATGGATCCATAGTCTCTCCAAGATTCTCCCTCCTGGACATCCAATCGATAACGACTGATTCGATGAAAGTAGACCTGTCCAAAGATGAGATGGAATTCTTGAATTCCTCCCATACTGACGGCATTAGGAAGGATTCAGTGCTCCTGACACCAGAATCAAGGCTGGGTTCTACGTAAAGGAAAAGCCTAGCATCCCAGCACCTCCACTCTCCCAGTGATGACCAGTGACAAAGTAGCAGTAGAAGCTCTGTCTTCTTCTCAATTGGGATGTCTTGTTTTTCTAGAATAGAGTCAGGTTTGATCTCTCCAACATTATCCAACCATTCGAGTATCTCACCCTCCAGATCTACATCGAACTGCCTTGAGGGCAGTCCCTGGTATCCAGGCCTTAATTGTCTAAGAGACATTTTCTCCATCCCCTCGATGATCGAGCCCACTGACAAAGATAATATCGAATCCAGTGATTTGGGGTCAATCAAAGACAGTATGACGTCTGGCATATGTATCAGTAGCATCACCAATCGGCAATGTGGCATGAACCCTCGCTCGCATGGCTATCGACAATTTTCTCCACCGAATTCAATAAGTTGGTCCTCGCGTACCGGGAATAATACCTTGGAGGGCGGTTACTTGGCAACTATAGAAGAGCAAATCAAGTCACTGGAGGAAGAGATCTCCAAGACCAAGTATAACAAGGCCACACAGGGCCACATCGGGCGACTAAAAGCTAAGATAGCCTCCCTGAAGGAGAGGAAGGAAAAGGCCGTAGCACATGCGAAGAAGAGCGGGTCAAGTGCCGGTTTTGAAGTCAAGAAGTCTGGCGACGCCTCTGTCTCACTGGTGGGATTCCCCAGCGTGGGTAAATCGAGTCTCATATCTCAGCTGACAGGAGCTGAATCGGAGACAGGTTCCTTTGCTTTCACTACTCTGACCTGTATACCCGGAGTTCTTGACCATAGAGGCGCCAAGATACAGATTCTAGATCTCCCGGGCCTGATTAAGGGCGCTTCCGAGGGAAAGGGCAGAGGCAGAGAAATACTCAATGTTATCAGGGGTTCTGACATGGTGCTATACGTTGTTGACCCGTTTCAGGAATCTCACTTCGATATCCTGGATAGAGAGTTATGGATGGCGGGAATGAGATTGAATCAATCTGAGCCACAAGTTTTCATTACCAGAACAAAAAGAGGGGGCATCATAGTTCGATCAACCGTTAGACAGACCAATCTCTCGGAGGAAGAAATACAAGGAATAATTCGTAGTTTTGGGATTGTCTCTGCAACAGTGACACTTCGTACGGACGTAACTGATGATCATATCGTGGATACCCTAGCAGGGAATAGAATCTACAACAGAGCTGTGGTTGTAGTCAATAAAATTGACCTTGCGACAGATGAGGATCTGGAGCGAACTAGGAAGATGTTACCAGAAGGGTGGCCAGTTCTTGAGGTCTCAGCAAAGACTGGAGAAGGAATTGAGAATATGAAGGACTTCATATTCGATAATCTCCATTTTATGTCGATATTCCTGAAACCACAGGGACAAGAGGCAGATATGATTGAGCCGTTGATTGTCAAGGATACATCTACTGTAAGGGACGTATGTGCAAAACTCCACAGAGATTTCGTCAGAAAATTCAGGTATGCTAGGGTAAAGGGACCGAGTGCTAAATTCGATTGGCAGAGGGTCGGGCTAGATCATCATCTATCAGATGGGGATGTTCTAACCATTATCCTCAGGAAGTCATAGGCGATGTATTGACCTATGAAACCCTCACCGGATAGCATGGAGTCTGGCAGTGGGGATCTACTCCCTCGCGCTGAGCTTAGAGGATTAATAGGTCATCTCAGAACTAGGGTTTTCCTATTGATAGCTATTTTTGGAGTTGGATTCATAGGCGGTTATCCACTAGCTGGAAGAGCCATAGAGATACTTCTGGATTCTTCAGAATACAGGCCAGATGGAGTAGAAGTTATCATTCTTCACCCTATGGAGGCAGTCCTACTGAGATTGAGAATAGGATTTCAACTAGGCATAATCATATCTGGAGTTTTTTTGATTTGCGACCTATCCTGGAATGGCAAAAAGATTTTTGCTAGGGCAAAGAGATCTGATACAGATATGGGGAGTAGAATGGGGGATTTTTTTGTAGTTCTAATTTCAGCGTTATCTTTGGCACTTCTAGGGGCCATTTATTCCCATGAGGTATTAGTCCCTCTGCTTCTTGATTACCTATCTGAAGATGCGTCGGCAGCTAATCTTAGCTCAACTTGGCAATTGCAATCGTGGGTGGGTTTCGTAAGTGGATTATACTTCGCTTCGATATTGGGTTTCCAGATTCCAATAATCATTCACTTACTCCTAAGATATGACGTCGTGAGTGGGGACGGAATCAGGAGTAACAGAGGGGCAGTGTGGTTCTTAGGCTGTCTCTTATACACATCTCCGAGCCCACGAGACTTACGTGCA
>CAXHFM010000150.1:0-2649 GCA_964016345.1 uncultured Candidatus Poseidoniales archaeon
GCACGTAAGTCTCGTGGGCTCGGAGATGTGTATAAGAGACAGGAGGAGATGTTCTCAAGGAATCTAGACTTGAGAACATCTCCTCATAGGATTCTCGTTGTTCTTCAATACCGTCAGAATTTGTCTCGACACTGTCTCTCAGCGCCCTAAATCCATCGTGGGGATCAATCTCATTTCCATCCGTATCTAAAAGTCCTCTAAGTCCGATGGCGTAAGAGGCATTATGATCCAAACCCTCTATTGTCCTTAGGAATAGTAACGTTTCCTCTCCCTCCTGAGCCCTCGCATCGACTTCGATCCAGTGGAAGACCTTCTGTCCTGTATCCATGTTGAGAAGTACACTCCCATGACTCTCCGTTATCGATTTCTCGATATCAAATTGGGTAGCCATTCCGGTAATATTAGGGACTTCATCAAATGCTGTGAAAATCTGAGTCGAGGGGCTGAAGCCATCAAGCCTGTCTAATATCACCATATTGTCGCTAACTGCTGACCTCGAATCGGGTATCGCCTGTCCATCTATACTAAGGCTGTAACCGGTATCTTGAGAGTTGTCCTCAGACAGGAATGCTCCCGAGGGGAATGGTAGCATACAATGGATTTGGTTTGTATCGTCACAGTAGTCATTGTTTTCAAGCTCAATAATTTCTTCAGGAGCGGACCCTGGATCGTCTTCATTACCATTATTTGGCGTTTCTAATATTTCTTCCGACGCCTCGTCGTTATCTGCACTTGAGTCAGCTGTACATCCAGCGAGTAACATAGAGCTGACAATTATTGTCGCGAGAATTTTCCTCTTACCCAAATTCATGCTTTCCGCACTAGGCGTTGAGATATGAATCCCGATGATGCTATTCTTCCCTGCGGGAGACTACTATGGCACCAAGTATCGAAGTGATGGCAACAATCACTGTGAATCCTGGAACTGAATCATCATCTTCACTGATACCATCTGTTGTCTGCGCAGATTCATAGATGATTTCAATCGATATGACACCTTCTACTGGAATGTTTTCCCAATCACCTTGGTATTCCACTAGATCAATTATCAGATTAAGCGAGTCCCCCTCTCCCACTTCATGGTCCATGATCTGAGTAGAAGAAAGATTCTTTCCCCATATGGCAAAGAAGTCATTCAGCGTCAAGTTGTTTGTAATATCTGTCACTACATTGATGACTCTGGAGCCGGTATACATTACGTGTGTTGCCTGCCTACACACCTCGGTATTGAATCCCACATAGCTGGGAATTTCAACATCCTCGCCGTCAATCGTGACAGTCAAGTACATGTCCCTGTATCCGGTATTAGTCCAGTCAAAACATGCTTGAGTTAAGTCCCCTTCAATTGTTTGTTTGGAGATCTCTTCGGAGGATGAATTGAAATCTGCTAACGAAACAAGTTCATCTTGGCTTAGTAATGGGTAATCTCCATCAGGAGAAGGGAATTTCTCATTGATGGCTTCCATCATGTAGTTGGCAAGAAGGCCCTGTCCAACGGAAGTCGGGTGCAATGAATCGATCATTATACAATTTTTATCGCACATAACAGGAGGGGCTGTTACTTCGTTTCCAGATATTGTTCGTGCTTCTTGATTTTGGAGCAGGTCGTCAGATGCATTTAGCAAATCGAATACCTGAACGCTGTCACCATAACTATCAGCCATTCTATTCAGAGCATCTGCCCACAGTATGCTTGCTTCGGTGAAATACACGTGCTTCTCAGTGGGGAAGATCTGAGTCAAAAATGGAAGGAATGACATGTTGGGAAGAGTCCAAGCTAGTACGTCGATGTTAGACTCTGTTAATGCGTCCAAGATTACGGTCATGTTTTCTTCAAGATTTGAAATGAAGGAGTAATCCCCCTTGACAATTTGGGCATCGGAGTCAATAAAATCCCATGCTCCGATCATTATGGTCACCAGAGTTCCTTCACTGTAGTTTTCAGCGATGGTAGTATGTCTTCCTGCTTCGATCAGTGTCCAAGACCTGTCACCCCCAACTGCTCCCTCGTAGTAGTCTAGTCCCATCAGGTTGGCGGCATGTATGGAAGCAAACGGCCCTCGGTAACCTGTAGGGTCAGATCCAAGCGTGCTGTCCCCCAATGATGCAATGGTGTGGTAGTCGTAATAGTCATCATTACTGGACTCTTCCTGAGCTGTGACAGCTGGAGTTAGACTACTAATCAACATCAATGATACAATCAAGATTGGGACATGCACGCGTACACCCATGTTAAATCCAAATTAACTATGATATTTAGTTGATAGTATGGGCCAACCAATTGAACCTTCTTAGGCCACTACTCATTCTCGCCAGATTCCGCAACGATAACTCTTGATGCTCTGAGGACTCTCTCATACAGCATGTAACCTTCCTCAATAACCTCAATAACAGCTCCCGGACTAACCCCTTCAGGTGCTGGAAGCATGGCCACTGCTTCCATTTTAGTTGGATCAAATTGCTCTCCCATAGACTCGATATGAGTCACTCCTTCCGACTCCAAGGCGATCTTAAACCCCTTAAGTGTCATTTTTGTCCCTTCGAGAAATCCATCGCTGTTTTCTCCCTCAGACTGATTAATGGCTCTCTCCATCCCGCTTAGAAGCTGTCTCTTATACACATCTCCGAGCCCACGAGACTTACGTGCAT
>CAXHFM010000151.1:0-2595 GCA_964016345.1 uncultured Candidatus Poseidoniales archaeon
TGCACGTAAGTCTCGTGGGCTCGGAGATGTGTATAAGAGACAGCCCCAATGCACCTTCAATAATCCAACGGGCTTTCAGTCAGAGTAGAAGTACTCTCCATTGGCCTTCTGCTCCCTATCCTTGACACTGCCGGGTTTGTTTATCCTCGGACGCTTCGACTCATGGTCTCTCCTGAATGTCACTCCCACGCCAGATAGGAATCTATTCATCCCCTCTCTGAGACTCAGCGGGCCAACAGCATGTCCCTGTTTGCCCCCTTCTCCTTCGAAAACCAGCAGGGAGTCACTGACTATGTCTACGAAGTAGATATCATGATCGATCACCATTGCCGCCTTTTCATTGCTTTCCATAGTTCTCTTAATGGCCTTAGCCGCCTCCATTCTGGCATTAGCGTCCAGATGTGCGCTCGGCTCATCTAGAAGATACAGGTCCGCATCCTTTCCGAGGCAAATCGCTATACTGATTGCCTGCAACTCCCCTCCAGATAGTCTCGATGCTTCAAGATCTAGCATCTTATCAATCTGCAGAGGCCTGATGACTTGAGTGTGAAACTCTCCAGACCTCCATTTTGTTCCTATTTCCACATCCAGCCAAAGCTGGACGCTACCTTGGAAATCAGAGGATACATGTTGAGGCTTGTACGAAACCTCAGCTTCCATCGTGCACCACCCCTGATCAGGCTCAAGCTCGCCGGCAATCATCTTGACCATCGTCGTTTTTCCAGTTGCATTGGGCCCGACAACTCCAATGACTTCTGCAGATCGCACCTCACCTTGGCCTGTAGTCAGCTGGAAATCACCCATTTTCTTCTCCATATCCCCCCATTTCAGAATCGGAAGGCCAATGTCCTCACCTCTGGTTCTGCCTCTGACGAATCTGATAGGTTTGTCCCTGATTCTGACGTTCTCTTCAGGAAGATAACCATCCAGGTAAGCGTTGATGGCCGTTCTAGTTGTCCTAGGAGGGGTAAAGATCCCATACGCCGCCCTTTCACCATATACCACGTGAAGAAGGTCGCAAAGGACGTCAAGTATCGCCAGGTCATGTTCGACAACCAAGACACGCTTGCCCATAGCAGACAGGTCTTGGATTATTCCCACCATCCTCATTCTCTCGTATATGTCGAGATAGGATGACGGTTCATCGAAGAAATAAACATCAGCCTCCTTGAGGAGAGTTGCGCAAAGGGCCACCCTTTGCAACTCTCCCCCAGACAGGGACCCTAGCTTTCTCGACAAGATGTGCCCTATTCCGAGAGCTTCAGAGTATTTGCCAATCTCTCCTCTGTCGTCTACTCTTACTAGTAATTCATTGACTTCTCCTTCGAAGATTTTGGGGAGCTTGTCGATGTATTGCGGCTTTACCGCAATGCTTACTCCTTCTTCGGATAGCAGTGTCAAATAGTCCCTTAGCTCGCCTCTGGGGAAAGTAGTGATTACATCATCCCAATCAGGTGTTCGATTACTCCAATCCCCCAGGTTAGGGGTGATGCTCCCTGAGAGTAGATTGACTGCTGTAGATTTGCCCATCCCGTTCGGTCCTAGTATCCCAACAACTTGCTCCAGTCTGGGGGCGGGAAGTCTGAACAGCCTGAAACTATTCTCACCGTAACAGTGTGACATTTCCGAATCTAGCTCCTCTGGCAGGTTGATGACTATCACAGCGTTATCTGGACAGTGTCTTGCTCTGTTGAAACAAACCGGACAAGCCGTTTCCAGAATCTTGCATTTATCGCCCTCGAATTGAATGCATTCCATGTCACACATGGCTGAATATTTTTGGAGATATGCGAATGCATTACTCTTGGGCTTGCACCTGTCCTCCAGCAGAACCGCAACTCTCATATTATCCCCTCAGGTAATCTACTCAATACTTCTTTGCCTTTACGGTATACCAATAATGTATTTGCTCACACTGCCAAGAATCTGTATCTGGCGTATACATACCCTGCAAGAGCTATTTTCTCGGATTTAGAAAGCTGTATTCTCTCAGTAAAAACATCTCCTCCCTTCTTCTTAATCTTGGCCATTATCGACTCGTAAAATTTAGCCATTGCCGCTGGGGAATATCTGGAGGCCTTATCCAGCATCGGCAATAGCTTGAAGGCCCTCTCGCGGTATCTTTCAGCTTGCTCTATGAAGTCCTCTACGAATGGCTTCCATCCGGGATGGTTTACGACCTTTGAGCCCTCAAGAACATCCTCGGGGGTAATTCCAAATCTAGCCAAATCTTCAGTAGGTAGGTAGATCCTATTCCTCGCGGCATCCTCCGCTACATCTCGAAGGATATTAGTCAACTGCATGTATATCCCCCACGCTTCAGCATATTCCACCGCCATTGGGTTGTCATACCCATAAATCTCGATACAAACCAGCCCAACTGTGGAGGCAACTCTGTAACAGTACGCGTAAAGATCCTCAAATGTCTCATACCGGTTTCTATGGAAGTCATCCTCCATTCCGCTGATCATATCGTCAAGCTCCTGTCTCTGAATCCCAAATTTCCTAACTGTATCTTTCAAAGCTATGAAAATTGGATCAGTAGATGTCCTGTCTCTTATACACATCTCCGAGCCCACGAGACTTACGTGCATC
>CAXHFM010000152.1:0-2505 GCA_964016345.1 uncultured Candidatus Poseidoniales archaeon
TCGTCGGCAGCGTCAGATGTGTATAAGAGACAGGGTTCTCTCTACTCCAAATTCCCCTTCCAACAGGAGATTGGTTTGTAACAATACAAATCCTAAATCCCCCTCTTCGCAAGTCTCCAATTGCCTTGGGGGCTCCGGGAAGGACCTCTACCTCATCGGGAGAATTAACATAATCTTCGAACCCTCTAATAATAACTCCATCCCTATCGAGATATGCTATCTTTCCTTGCCATTCCCCTTCGATTGGGAGGCTTTCTAATTTTAGTGGAGAGTGCAGACTTTCCCTATCCCTCATTGGCGGGAACATGTAATCACTGCTCACGGTTTGATTTGACTGCTTCTTTAATGATATGGTTAATCACCAATTGGACGTCCTCAATTCTTTCCATAGAAGTACTGGGAATAACTATGGATAAATCTACTAGATTCACAATTTCGCCTCCTCCCATTCCATTGTAATTTCCGGTAATTGCCACGGTTTTACATCCAATCTCATTAGCGTATTTTAACCCGTTAATTACATTCTCTGAATTACCAGAACCGGAGTAGGCAATTAGTAAATCACCATTATCTGCAAATGTTGATAGTTGGCCAACGAATACTTGGGAGTAGCCCTCATCATTTGCCCACGCTGAAAAGGAGGATGTATTATCCGTGTGAGCTATTGTCTTCAGACCCAGTTCCTTTGACCAATCGCCGGCACTGTGAGATGGAGTGGCCGCGCTCCCACCATTGCCTATGAAGTGGACAGTCGCTCCTCGCTTACAAGCATCAAGTACCATCGTATATAGATCCGAAATCTCGGTTTTAGGTAAGTTATCGAGTGTACTTTTGAGATCGGCAAGGTAGCTGTTAGCAAACTCATTGAAGTCGCCAGCCATGTACTTACCCGGCTATCGGTTGGGGGCATCATATTTACGGGTTGATGGCTCGTTAACGTCATGGAAGACCCAATCGTCGAGTTGGTGAGTGGGCTCGCGGGTGCAATAGGAGTGCCTGATTTCTCTCTTTGGCTTTCGTTTTGCTGGATTGGTGCGCTGTCTCTCGGGTTCTCCTTCCATCGCGGAGATTCTTCCATGGCGGCGTACTCTGCGGCAGTTGGATGGTCATTGCTTGGCCTCTTTTTCTACATGCAATCTGGACATTTCATAGAGATTGAAGACCCGCTCCTAGTTCTAATGACTGCTGGAGCACTTCCAGCTGGTATTGCTCTAGGAATTTGGGAGGTTAGGAACTGGGAGCTTCAAAATGAGTCTCTAATATGGCTCAGGGGAGCCGTTGCCTGGTCTGTGATTCCATATTATGCTGTATATAGCATACCTGTCCTGAATATGCAATTCGTTGAGATGACTGCCCATAGTACAGAGTGGCTGTTAGAATTCTGTGGATTGGGATCGTTTGAGGTTGGAGAAATTATGGTGGATCTTCCCAGTGGAGTGGTCGCCGCTTCTCAATGGGAGGGAAGTAGATATTTTCTAACTGAGCCACTCGGTGACAAGGGATTTTTCGCTCCGTTCAATTATTCTGATGGGACCCCGGTCAGTGTTAGTTTCATATTGGCCTGCTCAGCCTTGCAGTCAATGATTATCTTTGTAGGTGCTATTGTAGCTCTAAGAGGTGTTTCCTGGAAGCGCAAGACGAGGGGTTTACTGATTGCATTGCCCACGATACACGTACTCAATGTATTCAGAAATGCAGGAATTGTTTGGTTAAGTGATACTTACAATGGCTGGAGGCTTTTTCCAGGCTCAGACATTGATATGTTTGATTTTACTCATAGCTATGCCGCAAAGGTTGCCAGTCTGTTCGCTATGTTCCTGTTAGCTACAGCCCTCTTTGATCTCCTACCAGAGTTGCACCGTCACATATTGAGGATATCTAGGCCGGTGACCAAAATATTCACGAAAGCTTCCGCCAAGTCATCTTGATCTTAGCTTCTCATAAAGCTCGCCCGTTAAAGGCATTTGATGTTCCCATGCGAATTCTTTCATGACTCTCAGAGCTTCCTTCTCTAGTTCCGAGTCCCCTACGAAGTCTGTGACGTCTATTGTCGAATTTCTTGTATTGGCCTTGAAAGCTGCAATGGGCTCTTCCTTGTGGAATACTAAGTAAGCCGATCCGAACCCGAATCTCTCCCTCAGAATCGATCCAAAATAGTGAATCAATGGATCTGAAGGTGGAATGACAAGGTCCCTAGTCTTCGGAATCTCTCCAGAATCCAAAATTTGCTTCCTCCCCCAGCTGATGTCATGCTGATCGTCAACCAGGAATCCTTTGATGAGAGTTCCATCTTCTTCGAATTCGTGAAGTACATCGCTAATCTCCTCGGGAGAGAAGGGAGTACCAGCCAGTCTCTCGAGTTGCTTCATCGAAATAACAGGATATTCCTCAACGAGTTCCCTCAGGTACTTCCTCTTCACTGACCATAGATCAGAACTCTGTAGTGATTCTACTGTCTTAAAGCCCCCTCTGTCTGTCTCTTATACACATCTCCGAGCCCACGAG
>CAXHFM010000153.1:0-2498 GCA_964016345.1 uncultured Candidatus Poseidoniales archaeon
GCACGTAAGTCTCGTGGGCTCGGAGATGTGTATAAGAGACAGGTCCAGTCGTTACCCAACCTAACTCCTTAGAACCTCTTTTGGCAATTACTCAGACCATGGATCCTGATTCCGAACCCGTGGAACTGAACTTTACTTGGCTAAGAGACGGATTTACAGTAACCGATCTTGAAGGACAAGATAGAGTTGACTCAGAAAGACTTGAGCCAGGTCAGAATTGGGAAGTTCTTGTGACCGCAACTGACCCATGGGGGCTTACTGCTAATCTATCGACTTCAGTCGTAATAGCTAATCTGGCTCCAGTTCCACTCTGGTCCTCTCTGCCCTCTCCCCCCATATCTGGCACCACAGCGACCTTTGATGCAACTAATTCATATGATCCAGATGGAGAAGTTTCCTCTTACCTTTGGACAATAGACGGAGTAGAGGTATCTGGAAGTACTGTTGATGTCATCATGGGTCCTGGCCCTCATTCAATTTCACTCACCGTTACCGATAATATGCAGGAGATCCAATCATCTAC
The DNA here is from genome assembly GCA_964016345.1 of uncultured Candidatus Poseidoniales archaeon. GTDB lineage: Archaea > Thermoplasmatota > Poseidoniia > Poseidoniales > Thalassarchaeaceae > MGIIb-O5. The sequence continues at coordinate 524 of CAXHFM010000153.1, forward strand.
ATCGACCATAGTCTACGGAGAACCACAGACTCCCCTATCCCTTGTAGCAACTCTGGACGGAGACCAGGTGAGTCTAGCTTGGGCTGGCTCATCAGATGAATACAGGATTTACCGATCTACAACGCCGATATCTTCAGTTGTTGGATTAACCATGTTCGATGAGATACCAGAATGGGGCGAACCAATACCCACACCATTGACTCACATCGGCTCTACATCGTATCAGGAATGGAGCGAACCTGTCCCTGTTGCCACAACGTTGTACTACGTCGTGACATCAGTAGTCCAAAACCAAGAGATAGTATGGATTGTGGATGGTCAGAATCATGCCAGTGTTGATGCTTCTCCCATAGCCTCATCCACGCAGGAATCAGCTGAACAAGCATCTCCAATAATATCCCTAGCAATATCCGGATTAATGGCCACTCTGGGTGTTCTTTCTCTGATATTTGCTGTGACAGAGGCAAGGAGGAAATCAGAATGAAAAGGAATGCATTCGTGATTCTAATTTGTATCACACTGATTCTATCCCCAGGTAGCTCTGTTGCAAACCCAGGAGGGAACGGAGATGGCAATAGAGACTACTCTTGTGGAGGGTCCTGTCATGGCGACCCCGCTCTAAGTATGCCTTCAGATGCAACCATTGAAATCACACTCGGGAATGAAGCTTTTTCAGGGCAAGCTGTCGCTATTCGTGTTACAGTAGAAGGTATCAGTACCCCAAGCCAAATCATTGGAATATTCATCCTAGGTTCTCTGAACGGAAATTCAGACACTCCAGAAGATCATGGCTGGCATTTGATTCAAGATCCCAACGGGGGCTCATCCAATTATATCGAGACGAAGGCATCTTCCTCTGGTTCAGCGACAGTAACGTGGGTCTTACTTTCGCCTGAGAGTTCTGGAAGCCATGTCTTGTATGCGGAAATCCATCATGGCTCTTATGCTGGAGATAAGGCGTTCACAGGTTTGAGTCAACCGTTCGAGGTTAATGTCCAAGATGTCCCCGATGGCCTCCCCGGTCTAGCTGATGACTGGGTCGCACCCTCATTCAGAGTCTCTGGAGACAGCAGTCCGTTGACTATCAGCACTAGGAACTCGACTGACATAAGTGTGGAATGGATGCTTGATGGAGAGTGGAATCCAACTAATGCCGAATTGTCCTGTAAAGAAGATCCAATAGATGTATGTAATGACTGGCAGGTTAGTATTCCTGCTACCATGGGAGAAGCAAATATCCTGTATAGAGTTACAACATACAACGGAACTTTTGCCATAGAACAGCCATGGCTCAAGATGGGAACCGCTCCACCTCCATTTGAGGGAGAAATCTGGTCTGCTAGAGCACACTCCTTCGCGTTCGCATTATTGATAATTTCATTCTTGGTTACTCTACAAGCCCGACTATATCCTCGAGACGATAGCAATGATTTGGATCAAACGCAGATTGTGACCTCATCAGAAATGATCAATTCTGAGGAGAGCCCTGGGTGGCTGTGGAATTCTGAAATAGAGGAATGGGTCGAAGACCCTGAATACCAAGGAGGGGGGAACTAGTGGTAAGTTCGGCTACAATGCACACCGCGATGGCTGAGATTGTCATCGGCTCGATGGTTTTAGCAACAATCTGCGCAATCGGATGCTCTCTTTCGAAATTCCTACCTCCGTCCAATCTTAACAGCCCGTCCCTATTGGTTACAATGGACAGGGCGTCCTTAGCAGGCTCTATGTTAGCACTAGCGTTCATACCAATAGCTATCATGACCGGAAACCTTGCCGCTGAAAGTCACTCGAACAGTGCGCTCTTGTACAACAAATTTGTTTACAGTGGAATGGCTCTTGGTTTCTGGGCCGCCTTTGTCATCGCAAGAATAAGATTTGGCGAGGCACTTTGGGAAGTTAGGCAGTTAGCGATGCTACAATCAGCGACTGTCTCTTATACACATCTGACGCTGCCGACGAACATAGGCGTGGG
>CAXHFM010000154.1:0-2456 GCA_964016345.1 uncultured Candidatus Poseidoniales archaeon
CACGCCTATGTTCGTCGGCAGCGTCAGATGTGTATAAGAGACAGCTATTATGGGGCCTGGTTCTCCTGATATTCTATCCAGAGCTTTGATCATGGCAATCTTCGGTTCATTCTCATTGCCCTCGATCAGAGTTCCGAAGGGAGTCTTCAGCATGACCTCTACTTTCGAATTGAGAGATATTTTTGATATGCCAATTTGCTCACTTAACCAAGGCTTGCCATCTCTATCTGTGACGCCAGTCCTAATATTCGTACTAGAAACAACTTCTCCATTGCTACCCAAAACTGGATCGACTATTACCGTGTGGAGCGGTTTCAATTTGTTATTGGCACGTATGGAATTAATCTCATGACAGTTCGAGATAGTTTCACGGGTGCAGAGTATTACTTCTGCATCTTCATGTATGGGTGCAGGGCCAAATGCGTCTTCGAGTGTATGAAACGATAATCTAGTTCTTAAATCGGGGTGGATGGAGCTCAAAATGAGCTTTTTTCTATCGGCCCACGAGTCTATTCTCCGATCTTTTCTTGTCGCGAGATTATCGCTTGTCATCCACACCTCCAGCTTATGGCATTCTTTGAGACCGATTTCTAGTAATTTTTGATGCCCTATGTGGAATCTATCGAAGGTCCCTCCCACTAAACCAAGGGGTTTCATCAACACCCTGCTAGAGTGGAGAGTCTTGAGGGCTTTGGAAGAATGTGTGCCCCGGGGCGTAACGGCGGCCTTCACAGCTTAGCTCGGGCGCCTGACCCACCCCGGGACGTCTGTCGGACAGTGGGGTAGTCCCTTGATTCATCCCCAATGGGTCCTCAGGGGACCTAACACGGTCCGGCCACCTGATTTGCGCCAGTGTTCATTTCGTCATTAGACGATCCCACTGGTCTTCGACAGATGGCTACCCAAGCGTGGTACCATGTTTCATCCTCAACCTCCGGCGTGGGGGTTTTGTCAACATGGTGTTGCCGCTGGGCGTTTCTCCGCATTCAGAGTAGGAAATGAACCCCACGGTCTGAAGGCTCTATTCAAATACGGCGTTTGATAAGAGGCCTTCATGAAATCCCGATATTCCCTGCAGTAGTCTTCCGGCCACATTATTGTCCCCATTTAGCATCGAAGAGCTTGTAAAATTTGGCCATTTATCGGAGGGTTGGGCCAACCAACCAACCAGGGAGTGGGTCTTTCCGATTTTCGGAGGCATATTTTTGTTAACTGCATTCAGGGAATCTAGAAGATCAATTAGGGGTTCGGCTTCCTTTGGAATATCTTCCCTTACTCTGAATCTACGAGATAGCAGACCTCTGATCTTAGGACCGCATCCAAGGTATTCCAATTCACTTTTGAAGGGGAATTCGCATTTTTCACCGATTGGCCTCAAAACTGCTGCTGGCCATGATATCTTTCTGGTGATAAGCCAAGAAAATATTCTATCGTCTTCGAGGGCCCATTCCAGTATATCGGAGGAAATATGCGCCCACCACTCTAATGGCAGTGCGTTAATTATTTGCTCAACATTTTCAATTGTGGGAGCTTCCTGTTTTGTGATTAATCTATTCAATACCGACCATATTCTGATATCATGCCCGACAGGTAGATCTCCTGACTTAGAGAGGATTTTCTCCAAGACTTTCCCTGTTTTCTCCTCAGTAAAGTCGTCACGTGAAGAAATGAGCCATAACAATCCTTGTACAGTCTCTACAGAGCGAGCGGGGGGATAAGCTAGCCATACTTCTAATGCCCAATCTAGTAGATCTTCATGCAGGGATTCGGGCAACCATGCTGAATTAGCCAATAGCTGTGATGCGACCCAAGACGAACCCTTGGAAGCGTTCATCGAGTCTATGGTGGGCCTAGACCTGAGTGCAGAATTCTGATCAGATCGAAGAAGTCTGGTGAACTCTGTAGAGAATACGTCCAATACAGATTGTGGTGCGACGTCGGCAACTTGAGAAAGACCTTCCAAGGGCAGGAAATCAAAATCAAGTATTGAAAGCCATTCGGGGTCAAGTCTTGTGCTCAATCTCTGCCATCTAGGCCATCTAGAACGTGGTGTTGAAGCTATCCATGATGCTATCGGATATCTTGCTTCCATCCTATTTGCCCAATCCTCGTTTCCTTCAGGAAACTGAGATAGTGCAGATTTGACTATTGACTTATATTCCTGATCTTTTATGGTGGAGACTAAGCTTTCTAGTTCAGTGGTGATGTGAATATTCTTATTCCCGGTGATTGTTACATCATGTGCATCAGGGGAGTGTAAGACAGGATCAACGATCCTCACAGGCATTTCCTTTCCCCCAATTGTCCTCAAACTCATCCAAGGCAACGGCCTCAGTGGATCAGCAATCAGAGTATCTAAGTTCGAAAATGCTTGCAGATTTTTTTCAACTAATGCCATTCTGAGATTCCCACTTGAAGAAACCAAATTAAGTAAATCCTTAGAGGAGTCTTTTGGT
>CAXHFM010000155.1:0-2453 GCA_964016345.1 uncultured Candidatus Poseidoniales archaeon
GTATTCAATGGATATTCCAAATGCCACTGGGTTATACATCGAGATGACTCATCAAACAGGGGTAGACTTTGACATGTGGCTATACGACTCTGCTGGTAACCAGATAGACATCGCATACACCACGAGCAACCCCGAGACCGTTCGAAGCAATGGAACTGATGTAGGAAACTCAACAGTTTATCTAGAGATAAAGGACTACACATCTGGCCCCGCACCCGGCTCATACAACGTCAGCATCACCCTCTTCTCTACGATCGGCAATCCTGCTTACAGCCAGAATGACGGTGGTTCCGGAGGCGATGCAGGGGATGATGTGGGTAATTGCACCACCCTCCTAATTCCACAGACAAGTAATAGCTCAAACTCCTTCTCAGGCTGGATTGGACCCGACGATGATTACGATTTCTACAATTTCACAGTCCCGAATGAACATGGGACCTATGTGAACCTCTCCACTTATGGGGGAATGGTATCACAAATGGTGCTCTATTCGCAATCCAGTCTTACAATAATTCAGCCTGGAGGAGCATCTTCGAACGGGAATGGGAATGAATACGTCACTTCCAATGGAACAAATGTAAGTGGTCAAAACTTAGGACTGAGGATATCCCCTGGTACTGAATCGGGCTTTTACAATTTCACAGTAGTGATATTCCCCCTGGACTACGATGGCGATGGTTGGTATGACGAAATTGAAACCCAGTGCGGGACTGACCCCCAAGACTACAATTCCACACCTGCTGATTTTGACTCGGATGGAATATGTGACGTGATGGATGAGGATGATGACAATGACGGAACGCCCGACAACGACGATGACTTCCCTAAAGACCCCAGTGAGACTACAGACACCGATAATGATGGGGTAGGGAACAACCTTGACGACGATGATGATGGGGATGGGTGGAATGACACACGAGAACTAGATTGCAATTCCGACCCACTATCATCCATCAGCGTACCATTGGACACTGATGATGACTCCGTATGCGACGAGATCGATGATGACGATGACGGGGACGGCTATCTTGACTCTGATGATGATTTCCCGACTGATGAAAATGAGTGGCTAGACACTGATAATGACGGAACAGGGGACAATCAGGATCTAAACGATGATGGGGACGGCTTCTCCGATTCAGACGAGCTTCAGTGTGGCTCCAACCCACTCTCCTATGCATCAGTCCCTGTTGACACTGATTCAGACGGCGTATGCGATATTATGGACTCTGATGATGATGGCGATGGATATTTGGATTCAGACGATGACTTTCCCACAAACCCAACCGAATGGGTCGATACAGATTCCGACGGTATCGGCGATAACTCCGACTTTGATGATGACAATGACGGTGTTTTGGACGAATTCGATGCTTTCGATACAGATCCAAGTGAACAATATGACTACGACAGGGATGGGCTTGGAGACAACTATGACGCTGATGACGATAATGACGGCTGGTCAGACTCTGATGAAGTAACATGTCTGTCAGAACCTCAGAATCCCGCAGTAGTCCCAGATGACTTCGACTCTGACTATACCTGTGACGTCATGGATTCAGATGATGATGGAGATGGGTATGATGATGACGAAGACTCCTTCCAGTTCGATGCCACCGAATGGGAGGATACTGACTCTGATGGTGTCGGAAATAACCAGGACGGTGATGATGACGGGGACGGCTGGTCCGATCTAATAGAGCCGAATTGTGGGGCTGACCCCCTTAACTCGACTTCATTCCCAGTTGATACGGACAATGATGGCACCTGCGACTTCTTGGATCCGGATGATGACAATGATACCGTAATCGACGTAGATGACGATCTCCCCAAAGATCCAGATGAAACCAAAGACACCGACGGTGATGGAATAGGAAATAACGCAGATATGGATGACGACGCTGACGGTTGGCCAGACTCCTCAGAGTTGCTTTGTGATACTTCCCCCCTTTCAGCTCAGTCGATACCAGATGATACTGACCAGGATGGGAATTGTGACTTACTCGACAAAGATGACGATAACGACGGGGTTCTTGATAGCGAGGACGATTTTCCCAAAGATGCCGACGAGTGGGAGGACCTCAACAATGACGGCATGGGTGACAACGAGCACCCTCTCTCCTTGGTAGAAAATATGAAGCTGAGTCCTGGGATATCAGCTCTGGTTGTTCTCACAATACTAGCACTGTTAGGGGCTTTAATATACTCGACAGCACTTTCTCGCGGGGGCACATCACCAATCTCCGATTTCTTCTCAAAAAAGAAGGATTCAACAGAGGACTCAGAATATTACAATAATCAGACAGAGAACTCCCCCCCTCCCGTACCACCTGGCTTGGAGGACGAGTCAGAAAATGACCAAAACTATGCAAAGTCATGGGAAGACCTTCCCCCCGGTGGCCAGTATACCTGTCTCTTATACACATCTGACGCTGCCGACGAACATAGGCGTG
>CAXHFM010000156.1:0-2448 GCA_964016345.1 uncultured Candidatus Poseidoniales archaeon
ATGCACGTAAGTCTCGTGGGCTCGGAGATGTGTATAAGAGACAGCTACATGCCACTACTCCAAGGACCATCTGCATCGGAAGCCCGAGAAAATAAATTCCAAAAGAAAGTGCGCCAAGAGCTGTTACGGTAATCATAGTCGGGAATCTTGATCTATTCCTGGTCATAGTCATCCCCAAGCCTATGGACAAGCTCAGTACCAATACCATCATTCCGGATCCCAATAAAACACTGAATAGTCCATTTCCTGTAGGTACGAATTCCACTCTAAATGACTCCTCGTTGTCTAAATCTGTACTCTCCACAGATAGGGTTTCAGATACGATCCACCTCCTGTGAGAGTAGTCGACCCCACTCGCTGTAACAATTCCTATGTCGGTAAGCATAGATCCCTGTAGAGTGGCATCAACCGAGATTTCTGTCCAGTATTCTTCGGCAGTAGACTTGGCGAAGGTTTCAATCAGTAGTTGCCTTTCTCCCTCCATAACCGAGTAAGAAGTAGAGATTTCTATAATTATGGTTTCGGAACTGAAGCCACTCGTCCCCCCAAGATCGATAGATATCTCAGTAGGCCCTAATTCAATTGGGTCAACACCAATTACCGACTCAGATTCTATGAATAGTCCATTTGAAAGGAACGATCTCAAATCAGCGTTAGATCCTCTCAGATATCCTGTCAGCGCCATTAACTCGGAACTATCGACCATTTTGTTGTTGAAATCTGAGTTGGGTACAGAATCCGAGTACGAGTTTAGATTTCTCCACCAACTACTGGAGCTAAGACTGGAGTTGCCAATATTGTCTAGGCCCCACCTCATCCATTGTGACATAGATCCATCAAACTCTAGTGATACCTCCTTTCTAACTTCGCTTCCATCCCAATCTGCGTCTATTGAAACCAATATCGCAGAGCCACCTGTTCTAAGGGGTTCACTCGCAGGGTACCAGGATCCTCCTCCTCCATCGTCATCTCCGGCCTCTATGAAATGAGACATGTTGGCACCAACCTGTAGTCCATTCTGAGGCTCCAAGATGAATTCAGCCAAGAAAGACCCACTATCTACTCCTGCAGGCAAACTCCATACGAACGTTACTTCGACGCCCCCTTCTACTAGTGTGGCCACAGGCTTATCAGTCACGGCAACATTCTGAACCTCAAAAGTACCTGAAGAAGATGACCACATCCTGTCGTCAAATCCAGAAGACAGAAGAATTGGAAAATAAACAAGGTTTCCACTTACGCTAGCCTCCTTCATTTCAATCTCCACTAGCGGGAGCCTAACCGATATACTGGACGCTTTATCATCACTACCCCAATGAAAAATTATGCCGGAGTCATCCCCTGGTTGATTGAAGCCCAATAACTGAACGATAAGACTCACCTCTACCTCGTCATCCTCTCGAATATCACCTGAACCCACACTGATAACGGATTGAACGTCTCCTTCGCCGGTAAGATAAGGCTCGATTCCGGAAGTACCTCCTTCATAGAAAGACCCACCAATCCTTACTTCAACTGTTATGTTGATATTTACGCCGACCGCACCCTGGACCTCATAATGGATATTGAACTCCCAGTCTCCAGCGGGATATTCCCCATCAATTCCCCAATCAACTCCCCATGTTCCGACTTCAACAGGTTGCAGAACTTGATTCACTAACTTGGAATCTCCTTCATCTGTTTCCGATTCAAATGGTGTAAGTGTGCCAGAATCAGGGTCTCCCTTTAGAAACAACTCAAAATTTTCTCCTGAGCAACAGCTCCCCTCTTGGGCTGAGACTGTGATAACCGGCCCCAAAATGGTCAACAAAAAAACCAATACAATAGATGCGGGGACAACCCTATTGCGTACACCCATGATGTTGACATCACGTTGAACATCTTGAACTCAACCCTTCCGAGAGCGAAACACAGTCAATTTGGCCTGAACCCTGGACTACCCGTGTAGCCATATCAATGAGACCATATTAGTTTCTGAAATTTCCTCGACCATAGCGAAACCCATCCTCTCAAGTTGAAAGCACTGGCCAGTGGAAATTTCAATATTCTCCATTACTCCCTCGGCATAATCAATTTCACTATCGCGGGGTACTATCATTCTGGCTTTTGTAGAGTTCCTTGAAGAAACCCAATGGATAATAGGTAAGTTGCTAGTTTTTTCCTTGGACACAATCAGTGCATTATCTCCTTTTATGTTAACATCTGCAAAATCTTTCAGTCTAACCAATCCTTCTTGGTAGTCATTTTCGGAAATAAATATTGATCCAGATCCCAAGTCCCATTCTCTAATTCCCATATCGGGAAAATCCGGATGCCTTCTGATAGAAATTAGCCCCATAGAATCTGTATCTGCGTCTCCTACCAATTGTAACTCTCTCGGGCTATCGATAAATGACCTCCTTTCCTGTCTCTTATACACATCTCCGAGCCCACGAGACTTACGTGCAT
>CAXHFM010000157.1:0-2446 GCA_964016345.1 uncultured Candidatus Poseidoniales archaeon
GCACGTAAGTCTCGTGGGCTCGGAGATGTGTATAAGAGACAGCCCCAGGACCAAAACCTGAGATGATGGACCACTACACTACGGGACTCCGTGCTTTGGCATGAGATATCTGCTTTGGACTTGACGGGCGAGAATGCAGTGGGCGAGTGGCCGACAGAATGAAAGAAGCATCTACCCACGATACACTGTATGGCTCGGAATCAGGCATTGGCGCTAGTGCTCCTCATGATTCTGCAAACCGTCTCTGTGACTGTGGGCGATTCAGATTATGCAGGAACTCTGGAAACCAGCAGTCACCCAGATACCTATCAAGATACTGATCTTCAGCAGTTGGACTCTAGTCCTTGGTTCGACCCGGACCTACTAGAAGAGGTCTACTCAGGCGATGGAAATTCCAGGGTAACCGTAATCACAAATTCACTTCAGAATCTTGAGTTATGGCAGATTGAAAACGGTGCTTTAGAAGAGCAGGCCGGACCTGGGCCGGGGGAGCTCCTAGTTCGACAGGAAACATCAGACGGAAGAATAGATCACAGAACCTTTTGGGTTGATTCAGAGCTCGTCCAGAAAATTTCTGGAATACCCGGGGTAATCGCTGTAATAGACGCTCAGAGAGCTCCTGAGCCATACTCCACAGAGCCATTCGACAAGCCCGATTTTCTTCCAAATACCGTGACTACCGGACAGCTACACGGCGCTACCGATGCATGGGGAAGTGGCTACACTGGAGAGGGCCTCATAGTAGCCGTGGCCGATACAGGAGTAGACTTCGCACACCCTGATTTGAACGGAACGCAGGCTAGAGTGACGTTCCATGATTCCCCGTACTTTGGATGGCCCCTGATGCTGGATCATAGTAGCATGTACAATTGGATGGTGCATGGAGAGGCATATCCAGAGAGGTCATCGTGGTATGCAGATACCTCTACAATAGATATGGACAATAATTCTGATGGCTTACTGGATGATTCAGGATTGAATATAACAGGTGTAAACATGTCTATCTCGGGCCAGTATCACCTAGGAGAGCACCCCGATTCCACATTGAGATCAAAACAGGGCGGAGATGTTCCAATACTTGTGGTGGATGATTATGATCACGGGCATTACAAGACCGTCTATGCGGACCTTGACCGGGACGGAGAGTTCGGAGACGAAGTTCCAATGAGGCCTGGTGAGGAAACCTCAGGATTGGACACTAACGGAGATGGCCTATGGGATGTCTCTGGAGGCCTAGTTTACTGGGTATCAGATGGGATGTTAGGAGTCCCATACGGAGACACCTATTCAGCTAGGCACGGCTATTCTGATAGAGTTTCAGGGCCCGGAAATCTAACATTATTCATGCTAGAATCGGGTAGCCACGGGACTCTCTGCGCCAGTGCGATTTCCGCTCAGGGAGTGGTGAGTGACGGGAAGGTAGTGGGCATGGCGCCCAATGCCACTATCTCCTCAATAGGTAACCATTACTCAGGAGGGCACTCACTCGATGCTTGGAGGTTCATAGCTGAAGGCTATGATGGCCATACAGAGACTCCAGACCAGCCAAATATCGGCTCATTCTCATTTGGATACTCATCTGTAGATGAAGCTGGTGCCGATGCCTACTCGCTATACCTGGACTGGCTAACAAGATTCTACAACGAGAATACATCTTATGCTGTAGCAATCGGTAACGGTGGGCATGGATTCGGTACTACCAAATCCCCAGGTGCATCAAATGGAGTTTTCTCTGTCGGGGCGTTTAGTAGCCGTTCTAGCGGAACATGGGGGCAAATAGCCCCTTGGTCCAACAGAGGACCGAATGCTCTTGGAAGGATGGACCCAGATATCGTTGCAGTGGGCTGGTCAGCAACCGGTGATATACCCCTGAATTCTAGAGATGATGCTAATTCCGCTTGGAGGAGTTGGGGGGGAACCAGCTTGGCTACACCAGTTGCGGCAGGACTAATGTCCCTAGTAGCCGAGGCTTGGATGCACAATCTGGGAGACTATCCAGATTCTCAGGAGTTCAGGGATCTGGTGATGTCAACTTCAGATGACAGGGGATACGAGCCCTTCACCCAAGGAGGGGGTTGGTTCAATGTCTCAAAGGCAACTAGGACTTTGGACGGCGAGAACGGCACTTGGTGGGCGACACCTTCTCACTGGAATAGTGGTACATTCCAGGGAGAGCACAGAGATGCAAATCTAAATCTCCTCAGACCAGGGGAGACTCAGACCACCGATCTGGTGTTCACCAACCCTGGCGAATCTGAAATAGGACTCCAACTTTCTCCCACTTCTTTCTCTCCTATTTCTCATGTGACTAGAATCTGGAATAGTACAGGAAATGGGACCGATGAAGGCGAGAACTCCTCATGGGATGGACATCAAAGTAGTAGGCCAGACCTGCTAATCCCCTGTCTCTTATACACATCTCCGAGCCCACGAGACTTACGTGCAT
>CAXHFM010000158.1:0-2363 GCA_964016345.1 uncultured Candidatus Poseidoniales archaeon
ACCTAATTGTCCTGGCATAATTTCCCCTGGAATAAACGGCGGTTGCAAGGTCGGAATAATGCCCGCTTTCATTCATAAGAAAGGCAGGATTGGGATAGTTTCTAAATCTGGAACTTTAACTTATGAGGCGGTCGCACAGACAATGAGCGTAGACGAGGGGCAGACCACTTGCGTTGGCATTGGGGGAGACCCTGTTAGTGGTACGGGATTCATCGATTGTCTAAGCGCCTTTGAAGAGGATCCAGAGACAGTAGCAGTAGTTATGATAGGAGAGATAGGCGGATCTGCCGAAGAAGAGGCCGCGGAATGGGTTTCTGAAAATATGAGCAAGCCAGTAATTGGATTCGTGGCTGGCTCGACTGCTCCTGAAGGTAAGCGGAGGGGGCATGCAGGTGCAATAATATCGGGGGGGAAGGGAACAGCGTCCGAGAAATTCGATGCCTTTGAGAAGGCGGGAATATACGTTGCCCGAGATCCTTCTGAAATAGGACAAGTACTAGTTGGGGCATTGATTGAAGCCGGATTGCGAGAGTCTTAGATGTATGAGGCCCTGCGAATCATGAGGAGAAATCATGACCGAACTAGACTCGTTTAACCAGAAGCTACTCGAGGGGACTTCCAGATCATTCTACCTGACACTGAAAAGACTGCCCAAGTCTGTTAAGGGGCAAATAGGTCTTTTGTATCTGCTTGCTAGAATTTCAGATACTATTGCTGACTCAGGCGACTCAGGGGGGGAAGACCTCCTTGAGCTACTGGAAAATTATAACAATAGGGCTCAGGGACACTCTGATTCTATGCCTAATTTCTCAAATCTCTCTGATGTCCAAGAAAACCCTGCAGAGGGCCTACTATTACGAGGAGCGTATGGTCCTATCGAGCTCCTCGAGGCATCGGCAGTTGTCGACCGAGAAATGATTAGAAGATGCTTGAATATCATAGTCAGTGGGCAAAGGATGGATTTGGATAGATTCTCAAATAATGATGGCGGTGAGATTCAATCTTTGAGAACATACGGGGAGATGGACGATTATGCATACAGGGTGGCGGGAAGTGTTGGTGAATTTTGGACAGAAATATGCCTAGAGCATGCATTTGAAGCTACCCCGAAAATGAAAGAGAAGCTGATGTCGTCTGGAGTTCGTTTTGGGAAGGCCCTACAACTAATCAATATCCTGAGAGATATCCCCGAGGACTTAGGGATAGGGCGTTGCTATATCCCAACTGATGATCTTGAGGAAATAGGATTGAGTCCTAATGATCTACTTAATCCCGACAGTATCGATATTTTCAGACCACTACTTGACCAATACATAGCGAAAACAGAGGAGCACCTCGATCAGGCTGTAATGTACATCGGCCTTTTGCCTCACAATCAATACCGTTTGAGGGGAGCTTGTATGATTCCCGTTATTATTGGACAGAGGACTCTTGCCTTACTCAAAACGCATAACGTGTTAGATAAAAACAGGAGAGTTAAGGTGTCAAGGAAGGAAATTAAGGAAATAATGAGGAAAGTGATTGTGAGTCTTCCCTTCAAGAGGATGAGCAAATCGCTGTTGGCACAACATCGGCAAACACAGTAGCCCTGCGCCCGTAACACAGGACGTGCTCAACTTAGGGTGAGGTTCAATAGGGCCGTGTAGTCGCTCCTTGAATTAGATGGCAGAGGCAGAGAAGCTGGGGGATTCTCCAACAGTGGGATTCGTATCCCAGCGAAGTGTTTCTCTCATGGATCCAGATATTGACTCCAAAGGAATTGATCGAGTTAGGGAAACTGTCGGTATGACTAGAGAGGCAGTCAGAGCGATTAGTATAACTGCACTAGAGGCTGTGAGAGAGGGCGCTCTCTTCATGGGAGTAATCGGTATCAGAGGTGAGCTGGTCAATCCTTTCGGACATATAGATGCTCCAATTTGGTCGGAGAATGAGGTCCCAGAAAGTATTGTAGAAACTGCCTATGACTACTGTGAGGAGCTCACTAGGAGAGAGGCGGGTAACTTTTATCACTCTTTCAAGTACCTTCCAGATCTTCAGAGGAGGGCTATTTGCGCATATTACGCATTCTGTAGGAGAGCAGACGATATTGCCGATGGAGATTATGTCGATTACTTCCCTGGCGGGTCTTCGGATGATCCAGAGTCCATTGATTATAGAGTCAGTATTGAGAGACTCAGCTCTGGCGATCCGGTCGTAGACAGGACTTCCTATAATGAGAAGATGTCACAACTTTTCTATTACAGAAAGAAGCTGTCTACTGCCTACGAGGATGTGACATCTACTGATCCAATTTTCATAGCTTTGAAAGATACAGTTAGGACTGTCTCTTATACACATCTCCGAGCCCACGAGACTTACGTGCA
>CAXHFM010000159.1:0-2362 GCA_964016345.1 uncultured Candidatus Poseidoniales archaeon
CACGCCTATGTTCGTCGGCAGCGTCAGATGTGTATAAGAGACAGAGTTCTGTCAACTCATACGCAAAGAAGAAGAAATTACTCAAGGGAGACGCATTATCTGGAGATGATGTCCGAGAAGGCCTTGCAGCGGTAGTCAGTGTAAAGCATCCAGATCCATCATTCTCGTCGCAGACGAAGGATAAGCTTGTGAGCAGTGAGGTAACCGGCATAGTACAGACCATTGTTTATGACAAATTAGGCGAGTTCTTTGAAGAGAATCCGTCGGTTGCAAAGCAAATTGTCGAAAAGGCCCTTCTCGCATCAAAAGCCAGGGAGGCGGCAAGGAAGGCCAGAGATTTGACCCGTAGGAAGGGCGTCTTAGAAGGAGGGGGGCTGCCTGGGAAGCTTGCCGACTGTCAATCAAGAGACCCTAGCGAGTGCGAGGTATATCTCGTCGAGGGTGATTCCGCTGGAGGTTCGGCAAAGACCGGTAGAGATCGGAGAATACAGGCTATACTTCCTCTGAGAGGGAAGATCCTGAACGTAGAGCGCCAGAAACATAATGCTGCAAAGGTATTCCAGAATCAGGAAATTCAGACTATGATTCGCGCTCTTGGAGCTGGCGTTGGAAATAATAGCGAAGAGGAGGGAGCTTTTGATGCTGGTAAATTACGGTATTCGAAGATAATAATAATGTGTGATGCGGATATTGATGGGGCGCACATAAGAACACTGATGCTGACATTCCTCTGGAGATTCATGAGACCCGCCATAGAAGAAGGGCACGTCTATATCGCTCAGCCTCCTTTGTACCAATTATCTAAGGGAAGAGTGAGCAGATATGTATTCTCGGATGAAGAAAGAGACAAAGTAATGTTAGAGTTACAGGGAGATAATCCTAATGCCAAAATTGGGGTTCAGAGATACAAGGGACTGGGCGAGATGAATCCAGATCAACTCTGGGAAACTACGATGAATCCAGAAACTAGAACTATGCTAAAAGTAACAGTTCAAGATGCGGAGGAAACCGATAGGCTATTTGAGATATTGATGGGCGAAGATGTCCCTGATCGTAGAGCATTTATTGAAAAATACGCTAAGGAGGTGACAAATCTTGACATCTGAAGAAAATACAAAGGAAGATTTATCCATAAAAAATGAGAATATACTAAATCATACTTTGAATAAGGAAATGAAGACATCGTACATCAATTATGCTATGTCAGTTATTATTGGCAGAGCTTTACCCGATGTCAGAGACGGTTTGAAGCCGGTACATCGACGTGTGCTTTACGGGATGTATGAAGGAGGGCATACTTCTGAGAGGAAATATAGTAAATCTGCACGTTCAGTGGGCGAAGTGATGGGAAAATACCATCCTCATGGGGATCTGTCGATCTATGATACGATGGTTAGGATGGCGCAAGAATTCTCATTACGATACCCCCTTGTTGATGGGCAGGGCAATTTTGGTTCGATTGATGGTGACCCCCCAGCTGCGATGCGTTATACGGAAAGTAGATTGGATAAGATTTCAAAACACATGCTGGAGGATATTGAGAAAAAAACTGTCGATTTTCAGCCTAATTTTGATGATTCCGAAATGGAGCCTACCGTTCTACCTGCAAGATTGCCGAATCTACTGCTGAATGGTAGTGACGGTATTGCGGTCGGAATGGCAACAAGGATGCCCCCTCACAACCTTACTGAGGTGGCTGGAGCGGTTAGGATGCACGTCGACCACATCCTCCAAGAAGGAGCTGAAAGTAAGGAAGTGCCTGATATCCCTATTGAGGAGTATATGAGTCATATCAAGGGTCCTGATTTCCCAACTGGTGCAACCATCCATGGAATAGATGGTATCCTCGATATGTACTCGACTGGCAAGGGAAGATTCCATGTTCGTTCAAAGTGTGACGTACAAGATGATTCCAAGGGAAAAATGATAATAATACACGAAATTCCGTATCAAGTAAAGAAATCAGATATGCTCGTTCACATAGCTGATTTAGTTTCAAAGGGCTCAGTGATTGGGATCAGAGACATCAGAGATGAGTCATCCAAGGAAGGGATAAGAGTCGTTATAGAAGTTAAGAATAATGCTGATCCCAATGCAGTTCTGAATCAGCTATTCAAATCTAGTAGGTTGCAGGAGTCGTATTCAGCAAATATGATGGGAATCTTAGATGGGAGGCCAGTACTTTTGACCCTGCCAGTGATTCTGCACACGTATGTCGAGCACAGAGAGTCAGTCATTGAAAGAAGGGCCACGTTTGAGTTAGAAAAGGCTGAGGCTAGGGCCCATATTCTTGAGGGACTGGTGAAGGCACAGGACAGAATCTGTCTCTTATACACATCTCCGAGCCCACGAGACTTACGTG
>CAXHFM010000160.1:0-2341 GCA_964016345.1 uncultured Candidatus Poseidoniales archaeon
TAGAATCCCTTATCAAGAGATTGAACACGTAATAAAGTGGGACCAGTCCTCAACTATCTCTATCCCAATTTCTATGGTTGGTACAGGATCGAGGAACTACGATATAGCCATAGAGGGAGCGGTTAGTAGAATTTCTACTTCAGATACTCAAGGAGAGCTCCTTTCTGGTGATAATCTAGTACTTACCATACACCCTGACGGATTATTAACGCCCGGAATGTACGCGAGAGGAGAAATCGTATTCCAGGACGAATACTCCGTGGAGCAGAGGATCAAGGTTACACTAATTGCCGAGTCTTCTTTAACAGGAAATGGGGCATTGGGTTGGATTTCTCAACCCTCTAATGGACTATTAGCAATTTCCATTCTCTTGGCTTTCAGCATAATTATGGGAAGGGATGCAGACGACTAACGGGGAGTGCTCCATCTTGAATCAGTCGGTGGCCTAGAGATAGACGCATAGTAAATCTCACTATCTTTGATTATTGGCATCAACCATTTTTTATTTACTCCTGAAGCCAGCCTAGAAGCCAGACAAGCTTCGTTCCAGTCACTTGGAATATTCTCAGGATCCGCAACTAACCATGGAGCATGAGATTCTCCAACATTCCCTTCATAGCACCTCCATTTTGTCCCATACTTAAAACCCGATTTAGGATTTAGTCCTCTATTCAGTAAATCAAGAAGAACCATAGATCTCGTATCTTCGACCCCATTTATCAACGATCTAAATGCTGAATTGGTAATAGCACCGCCGAGTAGTTTTTCAGAAACTCTACTATCTACATCGTCCAGATTGGGTATGAAATATCCTCCACTAGAAATCTCGTACACCGAATCCAAATCAATATCAATTTCGGAGAACTCTCCTAACTCTCCTCGAGGATCCTCAATAGATATTCGATATGTTACAGCGGAGCCTTCCTCATCAACGACAATAATTTCCGGAATTAATCCTTTATGCTCTACCTCCTGACACCAAGAGTACAATTCCTCAGGGAATATTGCATCATTAGAATTGAATATTTGTAACTCTGAAATAGGGGAGCTCTCCCTTGGATGTAGGTCAGAAGGCCATCTCATAGCCCAACTATTTTTTTCAAAATCATATTCAGAACTCCACTGATCTATGTTCAGAACTACCTTATTTCCTGGAATCCTTAGAGCTTCCATTGCGGCATATTGGACGAGAAAATTAGGGTTTTCTTTCAATTCCTCTACAATTATTCTTGCTTTGGGGTACTCAATGTTTCTATGGTTCACACAGAAGAGTAGCTCAACCGTGTTCATGTGTAAGCCCCCGCCTTCCGCTGGCTTACCAATTGCAGACTTATGCCATAATCTATCAGCTGACTTTTCTTTAAATCGCCAAAGCCCACCAATACGCTCCATACCTATCCTAAAGGGTGCTCAATTTCATTCCCTCGGTCCAGAAATATCATTTCCTACCCCCCACTCGAACTGCCATGTCAGTTTACAATGAAGCCGAGTCACTACAAACTCTAATCACTCTTTTAGGAGAAATCGAGGGAACCAGGGTTACACTGATCGGTGACGTCATGTTGGATAGATACCATCACGGGTACGCTAACAATCTCAATTCCACTGCTCCTGTACCGGCTCTTAGGGTCATATACTCCGAGGAATCGCCGGGAGCTGCCGCTCACATTGCCAGGGGCCTTAGCTCATTGGGGCTGTCCGTCGATCTTCATAGCGCGGTTGGTGATGATAATGAAGGAAAATGCATAATGAGAACTCTTAGTGAAGACGGAATAGATACTTCTGGAATAATTGAAGTTGAGGAAAGGAATACACTTACAAAAATAAGATTCTATGGAAGTAGGGAAAATCTACTTGATCAAGAACAAATATTGCTTCAGGCCGACAGAGGACCTCTGGACGAGCTAGATCATAATATCAGTGAGTCCCTAACCAAGGCATCGTTGGCATCATTATCGGATAGTCAAGCTCTGGTTATTTCCGATTATAACAAGGGCGTCATTACCGATGAGGGCTCAGAAGCATTAATTCTAGCCGCCAAAAACCTAGGCATCCCCTGTATTGTCGATCCAAAGTTAACCGGCTTGTCTAGGAGCAGAGGTGCTGATATAGTTATTTTTGGCATCAGAGGTCTCGAACTACAAAATAAGAGGCTAATGACCCCTTCATTGGATGAAGCCGCTAGTCAGCTCATCGATACTTACGATTGGGGGGCATTATTGGTTTTAGGAGGTGTAAATGGCGTAACACTCCATTCCGACAATGGGAGAAGAGTATTCTTTCCATGCAGAGCAGATGCTGTCTCTTATACACATCTCCGAGCCCACGAGACTTACGTGCA
>CAXHFM010000161.1:0-2288 GCA_964016345.1 uncultured Candidatus Poseidoniales archaeon
CGCCTATGTTCGTCGGCAGCGTCAGATGTGTATAAGAGACAGGAAATACCCCCTCCGCCCCCTCCACCGGGCTTCGAGCCAGTCGAGGAATCCGCTCCGCCCCCTCCGCCCCCTCCACCGGGCTTCGAGCCAGTCGAGGAATCAATCATTGACACTGAATTTGGAACACCTTTGCCCATACAAGGACTTCCTGTTATCCAGGATGAAGAAACTAGTATTGAGGACTCCTTGTTGGCTTTGGAGAAGTCTGCTGAAGAATTGGAGGAATGGGAAGAATCTGATGATATTGAGGATAGCCTCAATGCTTTATCCTCGCCAGAAATGGAGGGCCAATCTAGCCAATCTACTAGCCTCAGGCCAGCATTGGAGGTCGACTCGATCCCAGGCGACAAACTACACGCCACACTGAGTGAGATAGAAACCTCCACTGTAAATCCAGATGGCTCGATAAGAAATCAGTCAATTGAAGGTGAACTAATACTTAGAAATTCTAGTCGAAAAGATAGAGCATGGGACATAGAGGTGGCTCTGAGTGAATTTGAATCTACAGATTTGGGAAATAACATGGTAACTGTGAGAGAATTAGAGGCTACAGAAGAAACGGTCATTCCATACACAGCTAACGGGCCAAGGATGCTGATCCTCAGCGAGAGGGTAGATACTAATTCAGAAAGAGATCAAGAAGCAAGCCTTTCATTAGTTCACTCTGATGATCCACAGGAGATATCAGTAATCATTGAAATTGAAAATGTCTCCACTGTGAACCTTTCAGGCATTGAGGTAACTAGGACATTTCCTGACAATTTTGATATTCCGGAGGGTTCAGAATATTCAGTTGATGGATCAGATATTATATGGTCTGTTGGAAGGCTTTCAGTAGGACAGAGTCAAACCTTAGAATTGTTGCCCATGGTAACCACTAAAGATGTGAGCAAAATTCCTGCAGGTAAAGTCACAGCTACATATTCAGCTGACCAAACAGTGTCGAGAGTAAATTTTGAGAATATTTCAGCTAGAAGTAGAGCAGCTCCTTTCGTCACCCCAACCGAGGACGACCGCCCGGGAATATGGCACAGCAAATTCGTCTTTGAGAACAAGTCATCATTCGTCGTGACACTTTCGGACATTACAGTAGTCTTGGCAGGTAGAGAAGAACCAATTTTGGATTCTTCTGATTTGAGAATCGTACTGCCACCGGAAGGAAGTTGGGATTCTATGGTAAAGACTGTCAGATCCGACGACCAACCCAGGTTTACATTCCCCGCGCTTTCATACTCAATACTTCCTAGGGCTTCTGCAGAGTCAAGAGGGGAGATATCCGTCAAAGAACAAAAACTAACCGTACTAGACGCTGAGATACTCAAGAAGTTCGATCGTTCTAGAATTAGAACATATGTTAGCTCAGACATAGAGACAACAATTACTGTCGAAAATAAGGGTTCAGCAACAATCAATGTAATGAGATTATTAGATGATATACCCGGAATATTTTCCCCACCCTCTCCTGATTCGATTTCTATTGAGATGGGTTCATCAGAGCTAAATGAAGACCAATACAGAGTTGAAGTGGTAAATGGGACTCAATTAGAGGAGAAAATGATATCTCCAGACGGACAGGGGCATGCACTCAGAATCACCGTGGGTACGTCCGCTCCACTCGGACTTCAACCAGGAAAAAAACTCGTAATCAAGTATCCCATTAACGCAAGTGAGCCCACCAAGGATAATGGCACACTGGTAGCTCCTGCTAGAGCTGACTTCAGTTCAGAGAGATTCGGCCCAGTTGCAACAAGAAATGTATCCAGGCCACCTCAGATAACAGTAGTTCACAAACGGAGGGGATTCACTACAGGTAAGGAAGTTTACCCGGCAGGAGGATTAGGGAGGTACGAAATCTTACTAGTTTTTCAGAATAATTCGGACAGCGCTCTAGAGGATCTAGCTCTTCATGATGTCGTCCCCGGAACCTTCTCTTTGGAGAACTCCTCAGTTAAGTCTTCCATCTCAGGGGACATCGACTCGTCATACACCAAGGAGCCAGCGAGAGAAGGTACTCACATTACATGGGCAGTCGGGAGGATAGAGGTCGGAGAGAGAATCACAGTTCAGTATGAAATACAAGGCGATCCTGAATCAGAATACAAGGTATCCGATGCTCAGGACTACCATGGTGCAACTTTCGGAGATGAAGTGGATGAAGAACCCAACTTGCCGCAGTGGGCAGATCAAACGATAAGCCAGGAAGAATCTGATTTTTCTATTCCAGAGCCAGAGCCAGAGCCAGAGCC
>CAXHFM010000162.1:0-2281 GCA_964016345.1 uncultured Candidatus Poseidoniales archaeon
ACGCCTATGTTCGTCGGCAGCGTCAGATGTGTATAAGAGACAGGTACTGGAGTCTCGGCTTACATTTGGGGAAGCGAGTTTGCTGGCACCTACTGGGAGGAGAGGTACTTCCTCGATAGGGTGCTTCAGAACTATCAGGGATCGGTGTATCTGATTCAGGGGATGCATGACTGGAACGTTGACCCACACATGGCAATACCAGTGATCAATCAACTGAAGGATGTCGGCATAGAGTCCAAGGGCCTATTTGGGCAATGGGACCATGATTACCCCGACAGGCCCGACTATCACTTTGATCGCTCCGGCGAGGGCAGGGGGAGGGAGGCATACCCTGAGATGGTTCGGTTTGACTGGATGCAGGACCTCCTAGAATGGTTTGACTGGTACCTGAAGGGCATAGGTGAACAACCTGGATTATTCGTGGAGATCCAGTCAAACCAAGGTCAGTGGAGAATAGAGGACAGGTACCCTCCGGAGGGGATGGAGGAAATGTCTCTGGACCTTGGGGGTGCCCTATCCAACATTGCGGGAGGAACTACCAATATCTTGCCAAACGGTAATTTTGGGCCTGTTTATGAGAGCAACCCGCTTGTTGAGGACATATGGATTTCTGGCCTTCCCAGACTACACATCGATGTATCAACGTCCACCTTGGGAGGGCAGATATACGCCCTTCTGGAAGATTGCTCAGAGACAGGAGACTGTATCCACATCGGGCACGCAATCATGGATTTGAGATACCATGAGGGCGGGTCGGATGAGCAGACCTGGATACCCATTCTAGAGACAATCAATGCCAAGATGGAGTTCTTCGCCATGGATGTTCAAATAGAGGCTGGACATACCATCAGGCTATCTCTAGCCAGTACGGGGGAAGACTACCTTCCCGCCTCAACCAGCTCAGTTGTAACGGTTCAGGAGGGACCAGGGTCTAACCTAATTTTGGATGTAATAGACAGTGATTCCAAGCTTCTCTTCGATCCACCCGCTTGCACTCACGTGGTTTGTGAAGAGTGGTTGAATCAGACCTCTATCTAACATGGTTGGACGTTCTATAGTGATACAAAATGTTTCACGCATAAATACTAAGAGCATCGGGCATGTTTGTAAGAGGGATAATGCTCAGGTGTGCCTCATTTTTTGCAGGAGTCGGGGGAATAGACCTTGGCTTTGAACGAGCTGGATTTGAGGTAGTCTACGCCAACGAAATCTGCGACAAGGCATCACTTACCTTCAAGCAAAATCACAAAATTGAATTGGACACTAGAGACATTATGGACGTTCAATCCACCGAAATACCTGACTTCGATATTATGTTAGCTGGATTCCCTTGCCAAGCTTTTTCAGTTGCAGGATACAGGCAGGGATTCGATGATGAAAAAGGAAGGGGGAACCTGTATTTCGAGTTGGAGAGAATCATGAGAGATAAGCGTCCCTCCATCGTATTCTTAGAAAATGTGAAAAATCTGGTTGGTCATGACAAAGGAAGGACATTCGATATAATCCGTAACTCGATGCAAGACCTAGGATACAAAATACACCACAAGGTCATGAATGCGTGTGATTACGGAGATATTCCGCAGAACAGGGAAAGGATCTACGTTGTCGGTTTCCTAGATGATGGAGTGTCGGATCGTTTCAGTTTTCCAGACGAGATTCCTTTGAAGACCACCATCGGAGATATCTTCGAATTCGAGAGCAGGGTTGATGACAAGTACTACTACGGAGAGGATGCTTACATGTATGATGAGCTCAAGATGGGCATGACCTCACAGGAAACGGTCTATCAGTGGAGGAGGAAGTATGTTCGCGAGAACAAGAGCAGGCTATGCCCTACATTGACAGCTAACATGGGAACGGGTGGCCACAACGTCCCGTTGATAAAAACACGACATGGCTTTAGGAAGTTGACTCCGAAAGAGTGCTTTATGATTCAGGGATTCGACAGTTCATTCGTACTCCCTGAGAATGTTGCAAACTCCCATTTGTACAAACAAGCCGGAAACTCAGTGGTAGTGCCAGTGATTAGGAGAATTGCAAACTCAATTATTCTTGCGGGAAAGGGGGAAAATAGATTGGTCAATACCGTGTAACTATTTTAGATATCTGATGCCTGTTAATTGTGTACATTGGGGGATCACTCCTCTTCCGATTCTTCTGAACTACTCGAAAAGTAGGAAGGGGCGGTTATTGCCAGTGTGAAGAATATAAGGCAGGCAAATAGCTTTAGTAGTGTATCTGTCTCTTATACACATCTCCGAGCCCACGAGACTTACGTGCA
>CAXHFM010000163.1:0-2272 GCA_964016345.1 uncultured Candidatus Poseidoniales archaeon
CACGCCTATGTTCGTCGGCAGCGTCAGATGTGTATAAGAGACAGGGACATGGGCGATTCACAATTCTATGCTGGTCGGGTCTTCCTCCATGTGTGCAACTGAAGGCTTGGTTCAATGTGGGTCGGTGATAGGAGATCCACAGTGGAACAATCTCTTCGGAATTCCTTGGGGCCTGATAGGCATCGTGTCATTCGCTGTTATCTGGTTCCTTGTACTGTCCATAAGAATGGACTTGCACGCCAAATGGTCTTCCAATTACGTTAATTTGCTTTACTTCGTTAGCCTAGCAGGAGTTCCCTTTGTTCTTTGGCTAGTGCTGGTCGAGTTGACAATGGTCGACGGGGCGCCCCATATCTGTCCCTATTGCACTGTAATTCACATAGCACTGCTGGGAATGGTGGCAAGCGCTTTCTACCTCAGACAGAGGAAAGAGACTGGTATGTGGTCCTAGTTCTCTGTCCGATGAACTCAAGTCTGTCAGCTTGCTCCAAGGTACATGCACTTGGTTACCGGAGGAGCGGGATTCATCGGATCGCATCTAGTAGATGCGCTTGTAGAGAATGGACAAAAAGTCAGGGTGCTTGATAACTTTTCGAGTGGCAGGGAGGAGTTCCTCTCTCATCACGAGGATTCTGGCTTGGTAGAAATATTCCGAGCGGACCTTCTAGACATGAATGCGGTGAAAAAGTCCATGCAAGGCGTGGAAATGGTACACCATCTAGCTGCAAACCCAGACATCAGACTAGGGACAGAGGTAACAGATACTGACCTCAAACAGGGAACTCTCGCCACATACAATGTCTTGGAGGCAATGCGTATGGAAGGGGTATCAAGAATTTCATTCTCCTCCTCTTCAGCAATCTATGGAGAGGCAGAGCAGATGCCCACTCCAGAGACTTATGGACCTGTAATGCCAATATCCCTCTACGGGGCTTCTAAGCTTGGCTCCGAGGCTCTAATAACTGCATGGGCAGGCACCTTCGGGGCAGATGCTTGGATTCATCGCTTCGCCAATATAGTAGGTCCTAGAGGCACACACGGAGTAATTTTTGATTTCATCCACAAGCTCAAGCGGGACCCCAGCAGATTAGAAGTTCTAGGAAATGGGATGCAAGAAAAATCTTACATGTCTGCGGAGGATTGTGTCAAGGCCATGATACACTTGATAGGGCATTGCGATAAAAACGTGAATCTTTACAATCTTGGAACTGGAGATACTTGCTCTGTCAGAAGAATAGCTGAGATAGTCGTAGAGGAGAGTGGTCTCGAGGGCGTTTCAATAGAGTATACCGGAGGAGATAGGGGGTGGGCCGGAGATGTCCCCAAGACCTCCCTCGAAGTCAGTCGTCTTCTGGAAACTGGATTCAAACCCAATCTAGCTTCTGAAGAGGCCATTAGGCATACGGCACGTGCACTCATATCTGAGATTGGGCTTTGAGTGCCCTCAGCAATCCTTTAGTTGATAACTCAAACCATTGCGGAGAGTGTATGAGCAAACGATGGTACCAGGAGAATCGTCGTGACCCATGGCGGAGAGAAGCTAGGTCCAAGGGATATAGGGCTCGCTCCGCATACAAACTCAAGCAAATCCAAGATAGGTTCTCAGTGATGAGGAAAGGGGACGCTGTTCTCGACATAGGTTGCCACCCGGGAGGATGGACCCAAGTAGCCGTTGAGGAGGTTGGAGAAAACGGATTGGTCGTCGGAGTCGACCTACTAGCTACCTCTCCTGTCGAGGGAGCTAAGCTAATCATTGGCGATGCCACTGAGGATGCAACAATTACGCAGGTTGAAGAATTCTTGGAGGGCAGGATGTTGAATGTCGTAATCAGCGATATCTCCCCAAACCTCACTGGTAGATACGATACTGATCAAGCCATATCTTTGGAGCTGTCCACAACCGTTCTTGATGTGGCCATGGGGGTTCTCCAACCAGGCGGGACGTTCGTTACCAAGACATTCCAAGGAACTGGCATCGAGGGACTAGTTGATGCCGCTAAGGACAGATTCTCAAATGTTCAGAGATATGCTCCGACCGCGTCTAGGAATGCGTCATCGGAGACATACCTAATCTGCAGAAATAAACTTCCCAGAGCGAGAAGGGGGGCTAATGGAAGGACTGCTATGAAGCAGGTATCCGATCATCTGAAGAATTTAGGAATTGTCACAAATCGGAATGATCCAGACGAGGAGATTTCTACTTTGGTTGGGCTACGTAAACTTTCTGTCTCTTATACACATCTGACGCTGCCGACGAACATAGGCGTGTAGA
>CAXHFM010000164.1:0-2250 GCA_964016345.1 uncultured Candidatus Poseidoniales archaeon
AGATGCACGTAAGTCTCGTGGGCTCGGAGATGTGTATAAGAGACAGCTGTGAGTGGTCCAAACGCCCTGTGGACGTCTTCCAGACGGACTAGCTCTCTCGCCACACCTTTCCGTATGGACATTGGTTGAAGTGCTCATCGGTTAAAATTAGTAAATACAGGAATAGTCATGAATGATGCCCGATGTCTGGGGCCATGGCAAGAGTAAGGGAGTATT
Source organism: uncultured Candidatus Poseidoniales archaeon (assembly GCA_964016345.1). Lineage (GTDB taxonomy): Archaea > Thermoplasmatota > Poseidoniia > Poseidoniales > Thalassarchaeaceae > MGIIb-O5. The sequence continues at coordinate 217 of CAXHFM010000164.1, forward strand.
GGGGTTCACTAGACAGAAATAAGAAGATTTTCTCAATATTTTCCGCATCCATACTTACTTTTCTAATTGGTTATGGTGGAATAGGATACATTGTGTGGTCATCGGCCTCTCAGGCATTAGCCGTTAATCCTGGTTGTGGAATGTGGTCAGAAAATACGCCATCTGACTGGACTGTAGATGATGATTGGGAAAGCTTTGAGCCTTGGCCAAATTCAGATGAGCGTGTAGATATAAGGAGGGATTTTGATGCCTCTCCATACCAGATGTCTTCATACGAAGAGATTACATTTTCACCAAGAGAGAATTCGGAGATTAACCTGAGTGGGTGGTATGTTGAGGTTAATTCTGATGCTCCTGTTGTCATACTGACTCATGGTATGCCGGTGAATGGCAAGTGTAAACCAGAAATGCTTCTAATGCAGGGATATTTGGCAGAAGGGGGAATTAATTCTCTATCATTCGATCTGAGAAACTATGGAAATAGCGAAGTTGTGGATGACTTTGTTTCGGTTGGTCAAAAGGAGTACAGAGACCTTCTCGGAGCGTATGATTGGCTCATTTCAGAGAAAGCTTACCAGCCCGGTGAAGTCGGAATGACTGGTATCTCACTAGGGGGCGGAGCTGCAATTGCTTTTGCTGAAGAGCCTGGAATAGGGGCAATGTGGCTGGACAGTGCCGTACTTGATTTTCCCTTGGTTATTCAAAATGAATTGGGAAGGCTGGGTTTCCCTGCATTTTTTGCTGGTCCTGGACTAAGAGTTGGTACTTGGCTTGATGGGGTATATCTTGATTCCAGATCCCCCATGGAAGCAGCGGATAGTGCTGGGGATCGACCTGTTTTCCTTACTCATGCGACAGATGATCCGAGGGTCTCCGTGGTTCATTCAGAGAGATTTGAAGAAAAAATGTTGGAGAATGGTGGGAATGTGACGACATGGTATGTTGAAGATAGAGGACATGTAGATGCTATTTGGGGAGATTCTGACGAATACAAGATGAAGCTAATTAATTTCTTTGAAGCGGCTTTATACTAGGTTTTTTGGCCTAATCAAATCTGACAGAATCCACCTTCCATTCCTCTCTATCATTAGGGCGACTGATGCAGTTGGCATAGTTTCTAGTTCGCCTGAGAGTTTCTCAAGAAGCATCTCACATCCAGGGTTGTGACTGATTATCATTTGAGTTTTATTTTCGGGAATACTTCCTGCTACTGAAAGAAGGGCCTCTAAGGAGGCAAGGTAAAGGCTATCTTCAATGGATTTTGGGATTTCTGAAAGTTCGGGACCTAGGTTTTCCAATGTCTGGATTGTTCTCAAAGAGCTACTAACAGAGATATGATCTGGCTTCCAGCCCCTCATTAGGATTTCTTTGGCTACACGTGGTGAATCTCTGAGCCCCCTTTCATCCAAAGGCCTTTCGTGGTCAGCTAGATTAGGATCATCTCTGCTACTGTGGGCATGTCTCATAATTACCAAGCGTCTACTCATAGTCTATTCCTCGGAGAATTTTGGGTCTCTTTTCTCGACGAAGGCTGAGACTCCCTCTGCGAAATCTGGAGACTGGGCAGATGATATCATCAATGCTCTCTCAAATTCCAATTGCGTCTCGAAAAATGTGGATGTTGAGGCGTCAAGGAGTTGTTTTGTGGATCTACGACTATTTTTAGACCATTTTCCCCAATCTCTTGCGGTCTTTATCGAACACTTCAATAGCTCTTCGGAAGAGGTTACCTCATCAACAGCCCCAAATTCAAGAGCTTCTTTAGCTGTCCACACCTCATTGTTGAAGAAGAATTTTTTACTTATTTGGCTCCCAACTAGTCTTGGTAGCAACCATGTGGTCCCTCCGTCTGGAGATGCACCTAATCCGAAGAATGCGGCTGCTATTTTTGCTTGTTCTGAGCATATCCTGTAATCTGCAGAGAGGGCTAGTCCAAGACCACCACCAGCGGCGGCACCGTTAATCGCGACAATGAAAACTGTCTCACTACTGTCTCTTATACACATCTCCGAGCCCACGAGACTTACGTGCATC
>CAXHFM010000165.1:0-2231 GCA_964016345.1 uncultured Candidatus Poseidoniales archaeon
GACAGCCATCACATATTCTGCCTTTCTCTGGGACAGGCCACATTTCCTCAAATCTTCAATATCTGCCGATAAAATATTTTGGGGTTCGATATCTCCTACCGTCTCGCAGAATCTTGACCAAACCGTGGACGCCGCCTTGACAGAAATTTGTTGGCCGATTACCGACCTAATCAAAGTGTAAAATAAATCCCCCCTAGAAACCAATTCTAGATCATCGAATCTATTAATTATCTCATGGAGTACAACATCCTTTCTGGACAGCTCTTCTTTAGCAATATCCCAATATTCTGGCCTATCCCCCTGTGGTGACATGGTGCTTGGAGTGCCTAATGGTTCAAGACTACTGGCCTTCTCCCATCTCCATGAAAGCAGAGAATGTACTAATTTCTGTAGCTGGACTTTGCACTGTCATCTTCCTTTATTTGGTAGCCACATCAACCGAAATTGTCCAAGATGGCAATACTTGGCAGATATCTGACGTTTGTCTAGATGATCATAACTCATTAGCAACCCATGAGCACGTACAACTAACTATCATAATCAACGGTTCTAATGTCGAAATCGGCCCTAGTATTGGAATCGGAGAGCCAGGGTGCGAGGGGATGAAGGGAATACATACACACGACGATTCTGGAAGGTTGCATATCGAAACCCCAAGCTCCATGCCAGCCCCATTGGGCGCATTCTTCGAGATTTGGGGAGAGTCTTTCAGCGAGCAAGAGATATTGGGGAACTATGCAGACGATGAACATGAGGTGGTTCTGACAGTTAATGGAGAAGTAAATTCACAATATGAGGAATACATGATGGAAGATGGGGATACTATCGATATCGAGTACCGTGTACGATAATCAACCCTTGATGACAGATATCGGCCTCATCCTTGCTACTGGACGAGCTAGTCCTGCACGATTAGTCAGGCTGATTACCTCATCCACATCCTTGTAAGCTTCAGGAGCTTCCTCAGAGAGAACATTTGGAGTTTTTGCCCTGATATGAATCCCCTTCTCCTCCAGCTCTGAAATCAGCATTTTAGAATCTACGGATGCCTTGGCGGCAGTTCTAGAAAGTCTCCTACCAGCTCCATGGCACGAAGAAGAAAAAGCATCATTTTTCCCATTTACCGGGCCTGCCATGACCCATGATGCTGTACCCATATCTCCTGGTACGAGAACAGGCTGGCCCAATGGGAAGCTGGAAGATAGCTCAGGATGATCGCCCCCTAATGCCCTAGTGGCACCCTTCCTATGGACGCAACAATTGCACTTACCTCCTCCAACATGGTGTTCCTCTATTTTTGCAATGTTATGACTAACGTCATACACCACATCCAGTCCTCCATCCACAGAATACTCATTTCTCAGGACCTCACGAAGTCTTTGGGTAAGGGCTGACCTATTGGCGAATGCAAAATTTCCAGCGGCATTCATTGCATCGAAATAGCTTTGACCTTCGGGGCTGTTAATCGGTGCAGAAGCTAGTTGCCTATCAGGAACAGAAAAACCCCATTTTTCAGAAAACCAAGAATCTCCCCTCTTCGAGTAATTGGATTCAATATTCGCTACATGCTCAGAACAGACTTGATGACCAAGGCCTCTTGATCCAGAATGAATCATGGCTGTTACCTGTCCTATCCGTAACCCAAAAGCCTTTGCAGCTTCTTCATCAACAATGCTGTCAACCACTTGTAACTCCATGAAATGATTCCCAGACCCCAACGTTCCTAGGGAGCTAGACCCCCTCTTCATCGCCTTGTGCCCAACGTTCCTATTCTCGCTGTTAAGAAAGCCGTGTGACTCAATGCGTGATAAGTCTCTGGCCTCCGCTAGCCCTAAGTCAACTGCCGCAGAAGCCCCGCCGGCAAGGATATCGTCCAATTCTGATTCTCCCAGAGAAACACCTCCCTTCCTACTTGCCCCCGCAGGTATTTTCATGGAAAGCTCATCAGCGAGATACTTTGGGTCAATCTCTGAGATATGAAGATCCGTAGAGCACAATCTCACTCCACAATTTATGTCAAATCCAACACCTCCGGGTGAAATTGAACCACCCTGATCCCCCCAGTCAACATCAGTGGCAACCACTCCTCCTATTGGGAAACCATATCCAAAATGCCAATCTGCCATGGCCCATGCATCTCCGACTATCCCTGGGAGGCTAGCTGTATTCACTAGCTGGGCAGGGGACCTGTCTCTTATACACATCTCCGAGCCCACGAGACTTACGTGCAT
>CAXHFM010000166.1:0-2174 GCA_964016345.1 uncultured Candidatus Poseidoniales archaeon
GCCTATGTTCGTCGGCAGCGTCAGATGTGTATAAGAGACAGATTCCATACTTTAATCACTCTTTTTTCTTGCTATTTTCACGAGCTCAACAATTTCCTTTCTCGCTTCATCACTGTCCGATACTTCAGTTTTGAAAGCGATCCTAATGGGCCTCGGACCATTTTCGGTCATTGCGGACATTTCCATCCCATATCTATCTATACCAGTCATAGTCGCCCCAGTCGTATCTTTCGCCTTACTCATTTCCTTGCATATTATGACCATTGCATCCTCATGATCTTCATTCATGTGTTGGATAATTCCGTCCGAGAAGGGCATCAATGGATCTGGCTCAGATGATCTCCAATCATTCTCTCCAACCCATGACATTCTCCCGAACCCACCAATATATCTTACAGATTTCACTTCCAATCTAAAAAAATGAAAATCGCCAAAATCAGCATAGAATTTTGCATTTTCGTGCTTTCCAATGAATATATCTCGCACTCTCTTTTTCTCACGATCAGGGACGATCTTGCAATCACCAATCAATGTCACTCTACCAAGCGCCAATGGGTTTTCGTCACCGCCTTCAGCAACTAGAAGTGAGGCTTTGGATTCTTTCATCAGATTTTTTGTATGCTCAGCTAATCCGCTAATTAGGAATATCGGATCGCCCGAATCTAGCGCATAGGTTACGAATGATCCATATGGATATCCTTTGCCATCGGAGGAAATCGTGCATAATGTCGCAGTCCCAATTTTCTCGGCCAATGTCCTCGCCTGCTCAGCATGTGAGGAGGTCGGAACGTTCGGATCATACAATAGATCCTGCCTCTGTGAAGGGGTGCCCTTTGGAAGCTGATGTCGAGAGGGGGAATTATCTTCCATTGGCATCTATATCTCCCTCTCCATACGTTTCTCATTATCGCCTACTATCTTTCTCTCATATCCAAACATTTTCTCACTAATCCTTTGTAATTTCATCATTAATGAATATCCTGAGTATTCCATCCTCGTCCACCAATTGCCTACTAGTTACCTCAAATACTAACTCAATATTTTCTGGAGTTAGCACGTCTGATGGTTTACCATTGGAGATAATCTTCCCTTCGTGTAAAAGAATTATTCTATCCGAGAATCTCGAAGCTACATTGATATCATGTATTGCTATTAGGGCAGCCTTCCCATTTTCTTCAGAAACTATCTTTCTTAGCTCCTTCATGACTTCTATCTGGTTTTTTAAATCAAGGTCACTAGTAGGCTCGTCGAACAAGAAAATATTAGGCTCCTGAGCTACGGCTTTCGCTATTATTACTCTCTGCCTTTCGCCTCCTGAAAGCCTGTCAAATCTCCTAAACGCAAAATCAGTCAATTGCAATTTTTCAATGGTTTTACTCACTATCTTACGGTCTAACTCGCCCACGGACCAATTAATGTATGGCCTCCTGCCAAGAAGTATTACATCGAATACGTCCATAGAGAAGTTACTGGTGATTGATTGTGGGACGTATGACATTTTCTTAGAAGTGGCAATGAGGTCAATTTCTCTTATATCCTCTCCATGAACCATAATCTTCCCTTGATCTGGTTCGAGAATCTTGTTTAGACACTTCAATAAGGTGGATTTACCAGCTCCATTCTTTCCCAAGATGGAAACTATCTCATTTTCCCTTAGAACAAAATCTACAGAATCAATAACCAGGTTATCGCCCCAACTGAATTTCAAGTCCTCCACCTTCATGATTTCGCTCATCAGTGACCCCCCCTATTGGTTAGCAGCAGATATATGAAAAGCGGCCCTCCAACAACTGAAAGCATCAATCCAACTGGAAGGACCACAGGTGCTATGATGGTCCTCCCGATGGTATCGGCTATCAGCATCAACAAGGCACCAAAAATAGCCGAGCAAGGTATTAACTTCCGATAATCATTTCCTATGATCAGTCTACTCATGTGAGGGGCAGCAAGGCCAACGAAACCAATCATCCCAGTGAAGGAAATTATCAAAGCGGTAAGTAGTGAAGAAAGTACGAGTATTTTTTTCCGCGTGGCAACAGGATCCACTCCCGTTGAAATTGCAAACTCATCTCCGCCTATTGATAGTGAGTTAAGATCCCAGGACCATTCGAGGGCTTTAGGAACTAGCAATATGACTACTCCTCCGATTAGCCAAACTTCACGTGAGTCTACTC
>CAXHFM010000167.1:0-2139 GCA_964016345.1 uncultured Candidatus Poseidoniales archaeon
ACATCATCTCACTGGTCCACCCAAGAAGCATCAGGCTGCCCAGTACCACTAGCAGACATGCAATTCCGATAGCTATGGTGTGCAAAGTCCCTGATAGGTTGACGATCTCGCTCATCCCGAAGATGACTATCCCAACGGACACGAAAAAGGTCAGTTGCCCGAGAGCGGCAAAGCCCCCGATCTCGAATGAACCAGGCATCCTCCCGCTTATCTTCCCCTCTGCGTGCAACTCCTCCTCCCTCATCCCCAGGCTGAGGTAGTAGGTGATGTACGAAGGCAGGACCGGGAAGGCGCAAGGGGAGAAGTACACCAACACTCCGAGGAAAAGTCCGATGATGAATACGCCTGTGACTGACCTGTCCGATTTCGCTATGCCGATCCTGAGGTCCTCCGCATCGCCCTCATTGGCCTTCATAACCGCGTTGTCAAAAGCCCCCCACCTGTCCAAGGGCGTCCCAGTGTTTTCCTTCGCTACCACATATCCTTCATGGTCAATTACCAGGACCAATGGGATTAGTTGAGCAGAGTAGTATTCGACTATGTCGCCCCTTGATCCGTTTTCCAGAATTATTGATTCGGGTCCGCCGTTCACCACGGTCCAATTCATGAATTTCTCAGAATCAGGGTCTCCGAAGGTCGAATTGATCTGCGCGAATGTTTCCAAACCGTACCAAGCGGCCACTGAAATCACTATTACCGGATATTCTCCCTCGAGATCGCTCCACTCATCGATATTGCTCTGAATATGTTCTTGCACATAGTGACAGTTTGCACAATCCACTGCCATGAAGTCTAGGATAACGACACTCCCTCTCTGGGAACTCAACTGAACAGTGCCGTTCTCATCGGCGATAATGCTGTCAATACCGGTCCTGTTCATTGATTGAGCTTCGAAATCGTACACCTCGTTGACGTCTCCAGAGACCCCGTATATCGACGAAGTCATTCCGAAAAGCGATAGTGAGGAATATCCAATGACGCAGAACAGCACGACAGCGACGCCGAAAGCCCTCCAGGTGTCGCCCTCCCTTAGAATACTGAAATCTAGCCTTTGAGTCAGCGAGACTCTTTCTGGCTCACTCATGCATTGTGAAGTGTCGCGTTCTTTTTCATTACAGTGGGTGAATGTTTTCTCTTCGATAGAGGGTAAAATTTCGGATTTTATCATATTTCTATCTTCTTGAAAGGAATAATTTAGGCCTCACCATCCTTATCTGCACAGCTCTTTCGCGAGACACGGGGCTCGTGGTCTAGGGGTTATGACGTCGCCTTCACATGGCGAAGATCGCAGGTTCAATTCCTGCCGAGCCCACCATCAATTAGGTCATCCAACAATGATGAGGCACCTATTCTGGACTCATTCAGATTGCCAGTGGATATGCCTTCCTTCTGCATTATTGAGAGCATTCTCCGGGCATCCTCTGTTTTCCTTATCCCCCCTGAGATCTTCACCCCCTTCCTCTCTCCCATTGTAACGAAGTGCCTGTTCGCCTCCATGGAGAGTATTCTGGCATCCTCGTCAGTGCAGTCCCCTCTCTTGCCCGTGCAGGTTTTTACGAAATCGGCCCCTGATGCCATGGCCAACCTGCTTGTTGCCCTAATCGAATGCCCATCCAGAAGGGGTGTTTCTATGATCACCTTGAGGATCTTGTCTCTTGACGCCTCCCTCATGGCTAGTAGGAGGGCCAATTCAGACTCCCCGGGAAAACCATCCTGCTGCTTGGGCTCCAAGACGCAGTCTATCTCATCAGCCCCCTCGTCAACAGACTGGGATATGGCCCTCGAAACCTCCGATGGATCCCCCCATCCCTCAGGGAAGCCACCCACCACGGAGGCTACTCTCACCTCTTCTGGGAGGTGGCTCCTGACGAATCCAACATGCTCTGAAAAGACGCAGACCGCAGCAGTGCCATGGGCAACCGCTCTCTCGCACAGCCCAATCAGATCCTCCTCTGACGCGCCCCTGTCAAGTAGTGTGAGGTCCAATATCCGGATTATTTCCTCATTTTCCATGCTCACACTACCCATGAATCGACTCGAATCTCCTCATGAAGTCAACCAAAGCCTCAACGCTCTCGATAGGGCAGCCATTGTACAGACTGGCCCTGATCCCCCCGACGCTCCTATGCCCCTTCAGGC
>CAXHFM010000168.1:0-2134 GCA_964016345.1 uncultured Candidatus Poseidoniales archaeon
GATGCACGTAAGTCTCGTGGGCTCGGAGATGTGTATAAGAGACAGCCTCCAAGTTCTATGAATCGGCGTTCTAGCCAAGGCATATACAGATGCATTTCTATGACCGGGGCCTCAATTTCCCAGCCAAATGAATATCCAGAAGCAATCTCTTCCTTTTCTAGAATCCTGAAGTGAGGAATATCATTACTCCATCCGGGAAGTTCGCATTCTTGCTCCAAGTATTCTTTCCCTAGTCGCATAGTTATACATGACAAACCCTCTTCATCACGTAACCTGACTAGCTCATCAAAAGTCTCAGCTGACCATTTGTTGGTCTTGTTCAGAGGCTCTACCATGAACGGATACCACCAAGCAGCGGCGGTATCTGAAACTGTATTAGGAGAGGAGTATTGCGAGAAAATCCTCACCTTATACCCCGCTTCTAAAAGCCTGATTCCCGTGCTGAGACCAGATACGCCCGCACCTATTACGGATACACCTCCCATCGAGCCCGTTGTTCCCATGCAACTCCGTCGGTGAATAACCTCATGAGTATACCGCCAGTGGAACTAATATGCCGAAGATTAGGAGGCCATCAAAAGGTTGGTGGCGCCCGAAAAGATACAAGAAAATTTTCAGGCGGCAGACCAAAGTTACTCCAAGCGAAAAAGGACTCCCCCCTTGTCCTTCATGTGGGGAGTGGAGCATGCAAAGGGATAACGTAAGGAACGAACTCTTCTGTGGCCTGTGTGGAACGGTAGTATAATTCGCCAAGTCAATATGTGATGCCTCCTCCGGAGTATGTCGCAGTGATGAGGAACCGCACCGGGTGCATCAGGCATCAAGAGTGATGGGCGATCTGAGCGACACTAAAGGTAAGTGAAAATTAGCGCCATTGTATTCCACATCGCATGTGCAACAATCCCGGGTACCAGACTACCAGTCCTAATTCTAATCCAACCATATATCATCCCTCCAATAGTTGCCATACCTATGGTGAAGGGGTCAAAGTGTACAAGTCCAAAAATTACCGCGCTAATTATTATTGCTGGCCATTTTCCATGTAGGCGATTCAGTGCATCCAGCATATATCCCCTGAATAGCAACTCCTCTGAGATTGGAGTGAGGATACATATCGAGATGAATGTGAGGATAAGTGCGGCCGTAGAAGACTCCCAAGAAGTTCCACCCGGAAGCTCTGTGATCGTGGTTGGCTCACCGAAGAAAAGTATGAACACTATTGCATAAATTAATACAGCAATATTGTCCACTATCATCGCAATTATCGGAATCCCAAGTCCCAAGAATAACCCCCTGTTCAATGATCCAATACGGAGTAATTCCTTTGTCCTCTCCAAACTACCGTCCAGATATATGAATAGCAAAATCATCGGAATTAGTACGACCTCAATCATAATTGAGGAAATGGAGAATGCTGGACCCTCTGATATCCCAAACAATAGCAAGGTTACTGTGATCGAAAAGATTCCTAGTAACATGATAAGCAGATACGATACAAGAAACGATAACATTACCGCCCAAGATGTAAGTCTACTCCTACTGGCCCCTTCAGAAGTATAATCGATGTCAGGCGCAGGGGGAAAAACTAGTTTCATAGTGAAGAAATTTATGAATGCTCTCTGAAGCACACCCCCCTCTCTCTGCATGGTGTCTGAGAATAGGTCGCATTATTCACATATTCCCCAATAAGGCCTCTAGTCCCTCAATCTAGGGAATCATTCTTGACTAGTGGGCCTTGGAAGTGATACGGCTGTATCATGATAGATATATCTGATGACCAAGTAATATCACTAGTACTGGTGGCTTGTTTACTGATTATCAGCAAAGTAAGGGATATGCTTGACAATGGCGGCATAGTAGCCGCACTAACCGTTGGACTTACTGTTTCACTGGCAGGACACTGGACATGGCTAGTAATCCTGATGTCCTTCCTAGCATTAGGCTCCAGTGCAACTAAATGGAAGTTTGAGGAGAAGGTAGCAATATCTCTTGCCGAGGCTAATGAGGGACTCAGAGGGTGGCGGAACGTGCTGGCCAATGGTGCCGCTCCAATGGCAGTATCCATCATTCACTGGCAACTACCCGGAACCTGTCTCTTATACACATCTGACGCTGCCGACGAACATAGGCGTGG
>CAXHFM010000169.1:0-2122 GCA_964016345.1 uncultured Candidatus Poseidoniales archaeon
CCGAGGTCCTCGGGAGCGTATGTAGAGATTAGTTTGTTTACCTTGGTGATAATTTTCTCAAACCTACTCATCATTTCAGGTCCATCGATTTGTAACTCATTAATCAGTCGGTCTACCTTGTTTATGAACAGAACAGGCCTAACCTTTTCTTTCAGTGCTTGGCGTACTACAGTCTCGGTTTGTGGCATAGTCCCTTCGACAGCACATGCGAGAATTATACATCCATCAACTGCCCTCATTGCTCTAGTGACGTCTCCTCCAAAGTCTACGTGACCAGGGGTGTCTATCAGATTAATGAGGTAATCCTGCCCATCGACGCTGTGTACCATAGAGGCACTGGCAGCGTTGATAGTGATTCCTCGAGCGCTTTCTTGCTCGTCGAAATCTAGGACCCTGGACTTACCTGCTAGTTCTTCGGACATCATTCCGGCGCCTGCGATCAGGTTGTCCGAAAGCGTGGTCTTACCATGATCGATGTGTGCGGCTATAGCAATGTTCCTGATATGCTCGCGATCGTGCATTATCTCTGTAGCTCTCTTGATGTTGTCTTCCTTACGACCCATCTTAATTCCTCAATAACTCCGGCCACCTGACTATGGTTCATAAATCCGATTGTGGGAAGAAGTAAAACATGACCGTAAGGGTGGAAAAGAATTATCTTGCAGAAGCGGCTACACGCTCAATTTCTTCTCTCTTACCTATGGAGTAAGCTGCAACATCCCCCTCGGCAGCCTTTGTTATCTCACTGACTATACCTTGAACGAGAGTTCTCTTGCTACCAGCTGTAGCGGATGTACATCCTATCGCCAGATTCCTCAATGCAATATCTAATCTTCTGCTAGGTGATGAGTCAACAGCCTTGGGGGTGCTTACAGCGCCCTGCTTGATCCTAGTTATCTCTTCGCATGGTGATGCCTCAACAATGGCGTCAATGAATGACTGCAGGGGGTTCTCTCCTGTTCTATTGTTGATAGAATCTAATGCGGCTTCATATGCCTTTGCGCAATGTTGTTTCTTTCCTGAGAATTTACCGGTTCTCATGAGATTGTTGATGAATCTTTCAACGACGGAAAGCTTTGATTTACCGAACCATGCGTTAGCATGTCGTCCTCCGCTGTGAGGTGTTCCGATTGTTGTCAGGTTGATGTAGGGAGCGAGCCCGGGATCTGAGCAAGTTACTTCAGTAGCGTCCCACTTCCCAAAGACCATAGTCCCGATTCCGGCGATAGGTGCTTCCACCCTTGAATCTTCATGGATTGCTTCTTCAGACACGTCGATACCTACCTTATTGGCTTCTCTTTCCGGCCTCTGACCATTTCATCCAAGGATACGCCGTTCACCTTGATGACCTTGTATCTGACACCTGGGATATCTCCGTAAGATCGTCCTTTGCTACCTCCGATACCCTCGACTAGTACCTCGTCATGTTCATCAATGAATGAAATTGCGCCGTCACCAGGTGCAAAAGCGGTAAGTCGATTACCTGTTTTGATCAGACTTATCTTGACTGCCTTTCTAATGCCAGAATTAGGTTGTTTGGCCTCAAAACCAACTTTCTCAACTACAATTCCCTTGGCCTGAGTACTGCCCATTAGGGGGTCGTGCTTTAGGGTGCCACCTCTTTGTTGCTTGAATTGTCGGTCCCTAAACTTGCGCTCCTTCCAACGATATCTCTTCCTATCGGACTTCATCTTCTGCCCGGAGAAAAGACCTCTACCCAAAGTAACACCTCAGAATGATGTCTCGCCGACCCTCATGGGGTATAAGAGCGTGACGGGATAGGGCATGATAATAGAGCGCTGAATAGCGATAACATCACTAACATTCAAGCATATGTCTACTCCGCACCACATTATGGCCTTCCGTGATATGCTAGTCGACTTACATGAAGTTGAAGATTCGATAAGTGTCATGCATGGTATGATTGATACGTCAAACAAAATGGGCGATGTACCATTGTTGTTTAACAAGATAGAGGAAGCACCAGGCCATCGTGCAGCACTTAATGCTCTGGAGAGATCAAGGCTCTGCGAGATGTTTGATATATCTCCGGGCGACCTAATCGATGTATTGGCATGGGCGATGGAAAATCCTTCTGAGCCAGAGGTAGTCGATCCATCTG
>CAXHFM010000170.1:0-2119 GCA_964016345.1 uncultured Candidatus Poseidoniales archaeon
TATTGGTGATTCCCGCTATAATTACCTTGATGATGGTCAAAGGAAGGATAATTATTGGTGAAGACGCCTCTGCATCAAGACTTTTGAAAAAATCAATGTTACTTTGTCTAGTTGCGCTACTAATAAGCTCATTAATTTAGTATAATTCATTGTAAGTGTACCATGCCGCTTCATTACACATTCTAGTCAGAAGTGACATCTGTGCCCACATCCTATTCTCCGCCTGATCGAAGACTACGCTATTCTTGGAGTCAATAACGCCATTCGTGACTTCCTCGCCCCTGTGAGCAGGTAGACAATGCATGAATAGGTAGTCAGAATCAGCATGCGAGACTAGTTCTTCATTTATTTGGAAACCATCAAAATCTCCCTTCTTACCATCTAAGCTCTCTTCTCCCATGGAGACAAAAACATCTGTGTACACTACTCCCGCATCACTAACAACCTCAACCGGGTCATTAGAAGAGAGAACACTCGACCCATTGTCACTAGCCATCCTGACAGCTCTAGAGACTATCTCGGCGTCCGGCTCATATCCTATTGGAGTTGCGTATTTGATATCGATTCCAAGAGAGGCGCATGCTAGCATCAAGTCGTGCAGAACATTGTTGCCATCCCCCACCCATGATACATGCCCATTTACGGAGTCAATTTTCTCAGTAATCGTCATCAAGTCTGCAGCCGCCTGACATGGATGATGCATATCAGAAAGAGCGTTAATTACTGGAACCGAAGAATGCTTTGCTAATTCTTGAACATCTGAATGGCCAAAGCACCTGTACGTTATCCCATCCATAAATCTAGACAATACAGCAGCCGTATCTGCTATTGACTCGCTCTTCCCTAGCTGTATGTCATTTGCGAGCAATGTTAGTGGTTGCCCTCCGAGTTTGCTAACCCCCACTTCAAAGGAGACCCTAGTCCTAGTGGACGGTTTTTCATAGATCGAACCTATGGACATCCCATCTAAAGGCTTGAAACTGTCTGCAAAACCATCGTCATTTTTCATTCTAATGGCCCAATCAATTAACTGTTGGAGCTCACCATCAAAATCATCTATTGCTAACAGGTCTATTTTTGGCTCAGTTTCTCTCATGTTCGATATCTCCTGCAAAACCATCACGAGTATCGGCCATTCCACCATATACACTCTGCACAAATGTCAGGACATCAGCCAGTCCATCTTCATTCTCGCTTGACAGAGGAATGAGCCCAGGCTGGATAGACGCATGCTGCATCATTCTGAGTTGGCCAAGAGCAAATTCCGCTCTTTGACTTCCCGAACCATGAGTCATTGATTGATTTGACGACTCCTCATAGAGTGCGGCTTCTAATGCGCTCAGGTTGTCTCCCCACTCAACTATTTTCTCAAGATTCTCCGGCTCTAGTAAGTCCGATTTCGAAAGAAAATTAGCTGTGGGTAGTCCAAGTCTGAAGTGGACGATTGAGGAAAGTAACATCTGCGACACGAATCCACTTGGCGTCTGTGAGAGCATCGGGTCGAATAGGAAAGCTAGGCAGGCCTTCCCCCTTCCGAGAACTTCAACCAAGTGACTGGATGCTTCCCTGAATGCGAATAACTCTACCTGTCCTGGTGTATCGATGACCATGATATCCCCAGAAAGACCATCCAGCTCTTCATGAATATCGATCGCCTGTGATGCGACCAAATCCGCGGCTAAAATCTGTGCCCCGTTTGGCCCCAAATCATATTCATCCATCACTTCGGACAGAGAAATCAGGTCTCTTACGTCAAATTCAGGATCATAATGTACTCTTTCAGCACCTGGATCCAGATTAATGGCTAGAGTTTCAACTTCCAGGAATCTCGACCACCTTTGGAAGGAGGTTACTAGGGTACTCTTACCAGCTCCTGCGGTCCCAACGACGAAAAGCACGGGGGGGTTCGTTCCATCCATGCCCTTACGATAGTGTTCTGGCTAATAGACTTCAAGGATGGCTGACTTGTTTACATCTGTACTCAAGCAACGGTTATACAGAACATTGTTGTCTCTCTGCTCAAACAGGTGGCGCCGACCATGACAGATCAACCACCCCCTCTACCTCCCGGATTCCCAATTCCTCCGCCCCCGCCCCCGCCCGGCATAGATTTAGAAGT
>CAXHFM010000171.1:0-2102 GCA_964016345.1 uncultured Candidatus Poseidoniales archaeon
GATGCACGTAAGTCTCGTGGGCTCGGAGATGTGTATAAGAGACAGATGTACGATAATAGCAGATGAGATCTATGATGGGTTGGATTTCACGAACAAATTTGTATCAGTAGCATCACGATCCAATAAAGTTCCTGTTTTGGCCTTGAATGGAGTTTCAAAGGTTTACTTCGCTCCGGGCTGGAGGATAGGGTACATGGCATGGCATGACCCATCTGGCAAACTAGACTTGGTTCGAGATGGAGTCGAGAGGCTCCTAAGAAGCAGGCTCTGTGCCTCTACTCCGGCCCAGTTTGGTTATCTCGCAGGTCTGACAGATGATACCGATTGGCTCATAGGTCACCGCAATAGGATAAAAGAGAGACTAGATTATTGCATAAATAGGATTTCTGAGATAGAAGGCTTAGAGTGTGAAGCTCCCGGGGGGGCATTCTACTTATTCGTCAAAATTTCAAATGAAAAGCTATCATCAGACGATAAAAAATTCGTATTGCGGCTACTCGAAGAAAAACATGTCTTAGTCGTACACGGATCGGGATTTTCTCCTGAGTATGGCCATGGGCATTTCAGAATGGTTTGCCTACCCCCGATTGAAACTCTTGACGAGGCATTCAATAGGATCTCCGATTTCCTGGAGGGATGATCGCCTGGGGTTATTAGATCGTTTCAGAAAGCACAAGTCACTTCCTGAAATCTTAGAAGAAAGGTGGAAATCTGAATCGGACGGGTCAATATCGGATATGCGGAGGCGCGGTCAAAAAATCTGGATTGTGGGTCCGAGATCGGTGAATACACTTTTCTCATATCTTGAGATGAAGACAAGTCTCAGCTTAGGTAGGAAAATCGCCCATGCTTCTTCTGAGTCAGAGGAATTCCTTGTGTCTTTACAAGAAGATCCTCCCCGAGGAAGGAATCCGCGAAAGTGGAAAAATTTTTCAAAAGGGAGATTGTGTAGGGGCTTAGGTGAAATAGAAATTATAGAGGATTCCCTAGAAAAGACAATTATTCTAGTGAATAAATTCTCTTCAGGCCCTTTGGATGCAGGTATTATCGCCAGTACTTGGGAGATTGCTACGGGAAAAAGACACAAGTTCAGATGGTCTGAGTCAAAGAATGTATTGATGGTAGAACTTACCCGTGATGAAGTGGATATACCATCCCCTAAGGAAATGAAAAAGAATTGGGACGCCATTGATGAAATTACGGAAAATTCTAGTATCGTTCAGTGGGGTGATATCAGGGAGTTAGAATCGGGCGGATGGGAGATTGATGGGGAGAGAAAAATTATTATCCATAGGGACCTGATACTAAGATTTGAAGAATTTACACATTCTCAAATAACCTCAATTAGTGGTTCTCGCGAGGAGGACTATACCTGGGAAGATGTAGTTGGAAACAGAGCTATGTGGTGGACGGCCGTTGCGGATTCATGTAGGCAACTATTCTTGGAAAGTGAGAAGCATGTTATGATTTCAGATGCAAAGGACTGGAAAAACTCATCAATCAGAAATCTCTCAATTCAAGGATTAGGAAGACTATCCAATACAAAACTAAATTTAGAAAATGGTGAGTTAAATTCGGAGATCGTTGGTTGCTTCCACCCTGCCATATCAGGAGGCATACTACTCGGTTGTTGGGAAAGATCAACGGGCGTAAAGGGGCGAATTAAGATTGGCTCTGGAGGAGGAGTTGTAACTGTAAATATTGCTCCGAAAAGAGCTTCTATAGCTTTCTCAAAATAAACCTGTCCTGTCAAATGTTATATCCGTCCCTAATGTCAAAGGGTCGGCCCCCTAGGGGGCCGGGGTGTAATAATGGCTATGAATCACAACCAATATGCTGTAACTGCAATCGTTGCAACCCTCTGTCTAGCAGGAATTTACACTATTATCGGGGCTGGGCTGTCGACAACAGAGTCGGGAGGATTTGAGCCAGCTGGCTCAGATGTTGCCGACATTGAATCCACTGGAGAAGGAGGCACAGATACTGATGGAGATGGCATTCCAGATAGAATGGAAATGACACTTTATGGTACTGATTGGAGAGAGTTTGATACGGATAATGACTGTCTCTTATACACATCTGACGCTGCCGACGAACATAGG
>CAXHFM010000172.1:0-2062 GCA_964016345.1 uncultured Candidatus Poseidoniales archaeon
GCACGTAAGTCTCGTGGGCTCGGAGATGTGTATAAGAGACAGCCTTTATCTCTAGATAAACTGTTGAGTTTCCTACATCAGTTCCATTGCTTTGAACGGTCTCGGGGTTGCTCGTGGTGTATGCGATGTCTATCTGGTTACCAGCGGAGTCGTATAGCCACATGTCAAAGTCTACCCCTGCTTGATGAGTCATCTCGATGTATAACCCAGTGGCATTTGGAATATCCATTGAATACCAGTCATCATCGTTGGGGGATGAAAGGTTCCCTTGGAAATTGGAATTATTGGTTACATTAACAGGTATGGCGGCTGGAGCTGAGCCCCCGGCATCTTGTCCGCTTCCAGCGTCATTTCCCGTGGATCCGAAAGCTACTTGGAAAATGTCGATTTGAAGTGTGTATTGTCCTGACCCAATATATTGATCGATCCAGATGTAAACCGTTGTTCCACCTACATTCGTCCCGTTCGACGAAACATGCTCGGATTGTCCAGTGCTATTTAGGCTGGAGTCAATCTGGCTCGTGGATGAGTCGAGTAGTAACAAATCGAAGTCTGAATTCGATGGTACGCTCATGGTTGCCGCTAGTCCTGTTCCGTAGGTGACGTTGATCGCAAAGTAGTCATCTGTATCGGATCCTTGTGTTAGGTTTCCGAAGTATGTCGAGTTGGTTGCCGGGAGGTAAGCTGCAGTTGAGGGGCTATTGCCTGCATCGGTCCCTGATCCCGCATCATTGGCCAGCACTGGAATGGAAACTATGGATATGATCAATATGGAGCAAATTATTGCGGACGACAACCTTCTTTGAGAAGCTCCGGGTTTTGGTCTAGGGTCGTGCATGCCCCCGCGTGAGGGTTGGTTGACTTAAATCGTGGGTGAGAGAGAAGCTACGATCAGTAGCTGTAAAACCCCTCTCCGGTTTTTCTTCCGAGTCTGCCCTCTGATACCATCGAGACTAGAAGTTCTGCTGGAGCATATTTCTCGTCCTCGAGGCCCTCTCTGAGCACGTTCATTATGTGTAGTACCGTGTCAAGACCTATCAGATCAGCCAGAGCCAATGGGCCTATCGGGTGATTCATTCCGAGTTTCATAATTCCATCAATGGCTTCCGGTGTAGCAACGCCTTCTTGGAGAGCAAGTATGGCCTCATTGAGCATGGGGCATAGAATGCGGTTGCTGATGAATCCTGGTGAGTCATTGCACTGAAGGGGTATCTTTCCTAATTTCTCGGATAGTTGCAATACGGCGTCTGTGACTTCGGGCAGGGTTTCACTCCCATTGATGACTTCTATTAGCTTCATGATTGGCACTGGATTCATGAAGTGCATTCCTATTACTCTGTCTGGGCGCCTGGTACTTGCCGCCAGCTCATTTATGGAGATGCTGGAGGTGTTAGTGGCGAGTATAGCGGTTTCCTTGCAGATTTCATCAAGGTCCTTGAATGCGGAGGTCTTCAGGCCTATTACTTCTGGAATCGCCTCTATCACCAAATCGGCATCGGCGGCTGCCTCTCTTGATGTTGAGGTGGATACCAGAGACATCGCAATATTGGCCTCTTCTTGGCTCATCTTGTGCTTGGAGACTAGTTTCAATAGGGATTTTTCGATGTTTTTAATTCCCCTATCGATGTATTCCTGTTCGATATCGATCATCACCACCTGGAAACCGGCGCAGGAGGCTACTTGGGCTATTCCAGCACCCATCTGACCGGCTCCGAGAACGGCTATTCTTCCTATCTCCATGAATCCAGGAGCAGGGTTCTACGATTATACTTGTCTGGTGAAGATTGACTGTGTGGGGAGACTATGGATTGCGCAGCATGTTATCGAGATAGGAATCTGTTACTTGTTCACCTACCGGATGTTGAGGATGTTCTTTTTTGGGGAACATACTTCTGAGTGTAACGAGAACGATTGCAGTGACTAGTAAACCTGCAAGAGAAAACCAGCCCAGCATCGGACCCATGTTCTTAGCATCGTCTACTGCCCAGTCAGGCCAGTCTTGCATGAGGACTTTTGTTGAAGCTCTGGCTTCATTATTCGCGTGGTCATTGGAGATGACCTG
>CAXHFM010000173.1:0-2047 GCA_964016345.1 uncultured Candidatus Poseidoniales archaeon
TCGTAAGGACTAGTCGACCACTTGGCAACAGACGACTGATCAACCCTGTCTCCAGATACGGCAATCTTGGCTGTAGTGTCTGGTACTTGTTTCAGTAGAACTGCTATCTTCATGTGGTTCCCGGTGTACGCGAGAGTAGATTGACCTATCAAGATTGACCAAGGACTTCCTCACTAAGTTTCTCAAATTTCTCTGGTGAATGCCTGTATTCCCGTAATGTGTCTGCCTAGAATCAGGTTGTGGATATCGTGCGTCCCCTCGTACGTTTTTACCGACTCTAGATTCGCCATGTGCCTCATAACAGGGTACTCATCCAGAACTCCATTGGCCCCATGAATATCCCTAGCGACTCTCGCGATTTCAAGAGCGATATCAACATTATTCATTTTAGCCAGAGAAATATGTTCTGGGATCCAGTCTCCAGAGTCCTTCTTTTGGGAAAGGTGATATGCCAATAATTGTGCCTTGGTAATCTCCCTGAGCATCCATGATAGCTTGTTTTGAACTAGTTGATAGGAAGCTATAGGGTGGTCGAATTGAACTCTACTGAGTGAGTATTCTTTCGCGGAGTTGAAGCAGGCCTGAGCGGCACCAACAGCTCCCCATGATATCCCGTACCTAGCGTTATTGAGACACGAAAAAGGCCCCCTTAGCCCCTTCACGCCAGGAAGCATCCTGTCCTTTGGGATCTTACAGTCTTGAAAAACAAGCTCGCTCGTTACCGAGGCCTTCAGAGAATGTTTTCCCTTCATTTCAGGCGCGGAGAAGCCCTCGTCACCTTTCTCAACTATGAATCCCCTGATAACGCCATCTAATTTTGCCCAGACAACAGCAAGTTGGGCAATGGTTCCGTTAGTAATCCACATCTTGGCGCCATTAAGAAGATAATGATCTCCCATATCTTCAGCCTTGGTAATCATGTCGCCCGGGTTGGAACCATAGTCAGGCTCCGTAAGGCCGAAACATCCGATCCATTCTCCACTAGCCATCTTAGGCAGGTAGTAGTTCTTCTGCTCTTCAGAGCCAAAGTCCCAAATTGGGTACATAGCCAATGATCCCTGAACAGATGCAAATGACCGAAGGCCACTGTCTCCCCTCTCAAGCTCCCTACAAATAACTCCGTATGCAGCATATGATAGTCCGGGGCATCCATATCCCTTCAATGGAGCTCCTAGAACCCCCATCTCTCCAAGAGTAACTCTCCACTCGTCTAGAAAAACGCCATCCCTGCATGCATGCTCAATCTTCGGGAGTACGTCATTATCGACGAAGTCACGTACCATGTCTCTCACCATTCTCTCTTCTTCGGTCAGGAGCGAATCGATATCGTAGAAATCTAGAGCTTCGAATGGCATGTTCTCACCCTTCGCGCAGTACTTTCACTCATCAAGGTATGGAACAAACTATCTCTTTCGGCGACTGTCAGATGACCTGCTCCTTTTCCTGACTCTACTTCGTGGGATATCGTTCCCCCAGCCAAATAATGACATCATTAAAGTGGCCATTAGCCCTAATATTGCTAAAACTACCGCCAAGGATAGTATAGAGGAAATAATTGAGTTATCCACGACACCATCTTCAGTATAGAATGACGCCAGATTTCCCCTATCAGTAAGTATCCAACCTGTATTTTCATTCATTGGCCACGTTGAAACAACTCTTTCCCCCGAGAGTCTGACATTCTCACTCACTACATCCGAGTTTTCCAACCATGGGAAAGTGGCATTCTTTTCCAAATCATGTTCTACAATTCCAAAGGGCACCATAGATATCAAGAATCTATTTTCGCTATGATCTGCCAAGGTGCTGAAAACCCCTTCCAAACCAATAATTTCAACGCCAGTAATGGTTGTCTTTTCGGGATTTGAAGTATTGACTCTTATTGTTCCCAAGATATTGGATGATATGGCAACGCAAGAATTGCTGGAATCAAGACACTCCAGGTCACTCCAGGGGGTAGATGATCCACCTATCCAATTCAAAGAATGGTCCCTCTGTATTATTGCTGTCTCTTATACACATCTCCGAGCCCACGAGACTTACGTGC
>CAXHFM010000174.1:0-2031 GCA_964016345.1 uncultured Candidatus Poseidoniales archaeon
CACCACACGCCTATGTTCGTCGGCAGCGTCAGATGTGTATAAGAGACAGTGTTCTCAAGTCTAGATTCCTTAGGATTTGAAAGAGAGTCTCTCCAGGCCGCCTGGTGGTTCCACACTGCCTCAACAGATTCAATTTTGAGAGATATAGTAATAATGAGGGATGACGCAGAGCAGAGGCTAGGTGAAACAGGAATTGGTTGCAATATTACTGAGGTTGTTGAAAATTACGGTGATGATGGGAACTCACTAAGGCTGATACGGGGAACATTCACTACTCCTCACTACATGGAAAATGAGTATGCGAGATCGCCTCTGATGAGAGGAGAAGCCGGAGATCCTCAGTTCGTTGAGAATAGAGAGGTGGATTTCTCAATGCTAATCCCAAGATCCCTGGCAGTAGATAACACATCGGGGCCTCTGACTGTATTTGGTCACGGGCTGTTCGGTAGTGGTTCATCCTATGTCAATAACGCTGGATCTATTGCAAATGAATACAGTACTGTTGTTATTGCTACGGACTTCAAGGGATGGAGTTCCGATGGGGATCAAGATGCCATGACATTTGCATTGCTAGATCTCAAAGAATTCCAGTATCAGCAGGAAAGGCAAATGCAGGCGGTGATCAATCATATCTCGATGGTCAGGACTATAACGGGAGTATGTTCTGATTTAACGGAATTCAAGCATAATGGAACCAACATGATTGATGTAGAAACTGTAAATTACATCGGGATATCACTTGGTGGGCTGAGGGGACCATCACTCTTGGCATTTATACCCGAGCTTGAATGGGGTGTACTTTGGGTTGGCGGAACTTCATTCAGTCATCAGGTGGAAAGATCTACCCACTATGGCTCGGAAGAGTTCCCATCTACATTCTATCAGCTTCTTTCTAGTGATGTTTCACTTCCATCAAGACTCGATAGAGCAGTAGCAATAGCCCTCTTGCAGTCAATTTGGGACTCGACAGATGGAGAGACTTATCTTCCATTCAGAGAGACTGGTTATGGAGATATTCTGAAGCCATTTGATACGTTCTATCTCACATCAATGATGGATGCCCAGGTTACGACTCTTTCAGCTGATAGAGCTGTGAGAACCGGTGGAGTGCCAGTAGTTACAGGGTCGGCATATCACCCATTTGATGTCGATGTTGTCGATGGACCCATTGACGGCTCATCTGCGGTCTACTTCGATGGGGATTTCCCAGCATTACCCACTGGAAACACGAATGGACCAATGTGGCATCACTCTCTGGCTCATAATTTGGTTCTCGAGGTTCCGGAGGCTAAGATGATGGCATATGGTTACTTGATTTCTGGAGTTCTTGTCGATTACTGCGATCCTTCATGTACATTTGAGGGAGATTGGTGATCACCCAACTGGCTCACCACCCTCTCCTAGAAAGGCAAGTCTCCTCAGATAACCCTTGTCAATCATGAAACTTACAACAGATTCCGGAATGGTTGGCGAGAGAACCTCTGAAACCGCCCTTGCATCTTCAATTGTTGACATCATTCTAGCAGTCTCCCTGACTCTCCAACCTTCAAGTCTATCCCTATCATCCATCGGAATCTTGACTACTGGCCAATCAGATTTAGAGTAGAGGTCCAAGGAATCAATGTCACTGGAAAGGAAGATTCCTGCCTCACCGTGGTAGGACTCTGCATGAGAGACCCAGTTTGGAGGGTCGTCAATATCAGGAATCGAAATGATTTCGGGCATGGTCTCGTAATCATTAGATTCTACCCAATGTCTAATCATCTTTTCACGCTCTTGATAGCTCCAAGGATTCTTTAGACTCTCTGGCCTATTAGAAGATCCGATTGCGATTATCAATGGAAGCTCAGGGTGATTGGATAGTCTCCACCTTTCTGCGAATTCCAACATAAATTCGTGACCTCTGTGGAATGGTTGGAACCTGCCTAGAATGACTACTCCTGAGACGGGTGGTTCCGATGGAGGATCCGGGAAAATCTGCAATTCATTCATGCCATCACCCGATTATATTCTCCAGTCTAACCTGTCCGA
>CAXHFM010000175.1:0-2021 GCA_964016345.1 uncultured Candidatus Poseidoniales archaeon
GTGAGAGGCTTTTCCAATACGTTGCGTTTATATCAGCCATGTCGTGCGGCAACCTACCCAGCACGAGGAGATGTATCCAATGAGTGTTCACATAGCGTTTGAGACCCCGAAAGACATACAAGAACAAGTTTACGAACTTGTGAAAGCAATTGGTAAGGACGGAAAGGGTAAGATCAAGAAGGGTGCCAATGAGGTCACCAAGGCTGCTGAAAGAGGAATTGCATCGATGATCGTGATGGCAGAGAACGTGAACCCTGGTGAGCTACTGGCCCATGTCCCGATGATTTGTAAAGAGAAGGGCATTCCATTCATCTATGTTGAGGATCAGGGATATCTGGCTGATTCGGCTGGGATGACTGCAGGAACCAGAACCGCGGCTATAGCAGTTCTGGACGTAGAAAATGAAGCCCAAGACATATTCAACGAGGTCAAGGGTCACTACGAGACTCTAGCGAAGTAAATTGGAGGCTGAAAATTTGGCTCAAGAATCATGGCCCGCTGAAGTGGTTGAAATTGTCGGTAGAACTGGTATGAGCGGAGAGGCCATACAGGTGAAGGTCAGAGTTGATGACTCAAATAATCCAAGAGACATCGGAAGAATCATTTCCAGAAATGTCTTGGGCCCGGTTCGTGTCGGAGATATACTAATGCTCAGGGACACCGGCAGAGAGGCTCGTCGCCTAGGTAATCGATGAGGTGTGATTATGCCAGAGACAAGAGTTTGTAGCTTCACCAGCGAGGAAATTGAGCCTGGTACTGGCCTGATGTACATCAAGAGAGATGGATCTGTAATGTGGTTCAAGGACAGTAAGGCCAGGAAGAACGCCCTCAAACTCAGGAGAAACCCAAGAAGACTCAAGTGGACTCAAAGATACGTGAAGGGCGGAATCAAGTAATTTCTCCATATCCGTATTCTATCAAGGGTTATTGGGAATAAATCGGTATAGAATAAGTCAGTGCTAGGGAAGGGCCCTCCAATGGGGCTTGTTCACATTCTCGCAATGGCTGTGCATCTAATAGTGGTAGTTTGGATACTTTGGTGTATGAGACCGCCTAAGAAGCTGTTTTCATAGCTTCTGCCAGTCGTGCCTCTGAGCATCCACTGCACAGATTGCCGCCATATGGACCACATCTCTCACACTATCTCCTCTTTGCAATACGTGTGCAGGCTTTGAGAGTCCCTCTAGAATTGGGCCAGTCATCTCTGCTCCTGCGATCCTCTGGAGAAGTTTGTAGGCAATGTTTGCAGATGCTAGGTTGGGACAAATGAGAATATTTGCCGGTCCATCAAATGACATAAACGGATATTCCTTCTGAATCTCTGGTACTAAAGCCGTATCGGCTTGCATCGGGCCATCGATGATTAGGTCTGGATCAAGCTCTCTAGCGATTGAGATAGCTTCCTCGACTCTATCGGTTCTCATCTCAGATGAGGTTCCGAAATTAGAGAATGAAAGCATCGCAACCCTTGGTTTGACGCCGAATCTCCTGGCTACCTTGGCAGTCTGTACTGCTATCTCTGCTAAAGTCCTTGAATCGGGATAGACGTTGATAGTGGCATCGCCAATGAACATCAAATCACCGTTCACAGTCATCATATACATCCCCACTATTCTGTGGGAGTCCTTCTCAGAACCTATAATTTGCAAGCAGGGTTTGACAATATCTGGATAGTGATGGGATACCCCTCCAAGATATCCATCCGCATCTCCCATGTGGACCATCATAGGCGCGAAATAGGTAGAGTTCTCCATTAGCCGAGTGGCATCTTCCATTGTAACCCCCTTCCTGCCCCTGATTTTATGTAATTCATCCGCATAAGTTCCTCTCCTTCTTGGATCGTATCTCACGTCAATCTCAGCACAATCGAATGTTAATCCAAGTTCCTCTTTGACAGCTCTGATTCTGTCTATGTCTCCGAGCAATATTGGTTCGCAAATACCTTCAGAGATACACTGATGAGCTGCTTTGATTATTGTGGGGTCCTCCCCCTCGCAGAATACAATTCTCTTCTTGTCCCT
>CAXHFM010000176.1:0-2017 GCA_964016345.1 uncultured Candidatus Poseidoniales archaeon
ATTGTGGATGAGAATTTTCCCAATGCCACGTCTGGACCTATCCAAACTATACCGGACATCAATTTTTTCGGACGGGACCCATCCTCTTGCACGTTTAATCCTAATATCGACTCAATAGATGAAGAGAATGGGTTAGAAAACGACCCTTTCAACCCTCCTATATGTGTTCAATCTGTCCTCACCTTGGATGTGAGTCCAACTAACTTAGGAATGAACCCAGAAACTGGAGATATCGATAGAGTGATGCAGGGACTAATTGCAATGGGGGGAGAAGTAACTACTAACTTCACAACGATTGCAACATCCGGACATTACATCGAATACGTGATGGTTCCACCATCATATTCTAGCATTATCCATGTCGACGAACCAGCCTCTATATTTCCAGTAGAACATGGACAAAGACAAATTTTGGGGGCTAGAGTAGTTCTGGATAATCTCAACTCTCAGCACGATTATAGTCCAATAGTATCCGACTTGGTAGCTGTCTTGGGATCTGGCGACATTACACCAGATTGGGAAATCAATGCCGGCTCATCGTTGAGCATGGATCTCTCAATAAATCTGGAAAATTCTATGGACAGCTATGTAGATATGGAAATTGGGATCCACCATCTAAGTACCGAAATATTGGAGGATTGGGGACTAGATCTAGAGAGTCAAACCATCAGTCTTGATTCAGTCACTTCTGATGGAATAAGGATGTTCGACTCCGAGATGGATGTGGATGCCGATCAGATGCTATCGTCTCTACCAATCGACTTACTCTCAGAAACCCTTTCTCAATTCCTAGGGGCAGAGGTAGTCTTTCAGACCCCGTCTTTCTCTACCTCAAACAATACTGGGGGAATAATGTTCCAACACAGGCAAGGAGATACTTGTAGTGAAGAATTGTCTTACAGATACTGTCTCGGACCCGTTGGGGCAATGTCCAGTACTTACCCAATCACTGTACAATCCACTACAATCTCCTCTAAAATACAGATTTCAAATATCTTTGACCAGCTTTTACAGAATACAGATGGGGACCTATCGACAATTGATTTTTCACAAATTTCCGATGAGGATATTGCCACAATAATTAGCTTCCTGAGCCTGGAATTCGAAGTAGACTCTGACTTCCTCCAAGATTTAATTCCCATTGACTTCCCTTCTACTGATATTAGCGTTACAATCCACTTACCAGAATGGTTGGATTCGTCCAGGAAGATACCAGATGTATTAGTATTCACATCAAATCATGGAGATACTAAAACTACAAGCATCGAAATCGAAGGATCGAGGCCCTTCGACTGGCGGCATTCAATATGTAGAATGTCCGATCCATGTGAGGAGGACAGTATCGATCTTGTATGCGCCCCTGACCAGAAGACATGTATTTCATTCCTGGTTGACATGGATGTTTCCAAAGTTTCCGTTCACGAGTTGAGTGGATCGGTTTCAATAGAATTCACATCGACGGTAATCCTAGAGATTTACAGATTAGGGTTAGATATGGAGATAGAGGGAGTGAAAATGTCCCCAATTCCATCAGACGCGATAAGGAGAATCTTGGTGATGGGAGATAGAATGGAAGGAGGGCTACTGGCAGATTCTGAAATTGAATCGACAATAGACTTTGGAGTGGGTGACCCAGTTGACTTCGAGGTTTCAAATGAGGGCCTCATGAAACTATCAGATTACCTAACAGAGTCATACGAGGAGATGATGAAAGAATTCGGAAGCATAAACTTCGGTTCTCAAGACTTCGGGCTGTCTGGAGATTTTTCTTCACTACCATTCCAAGCAGATTTTGGGGAGGTCTCCTTGGGAGATGATCCATTTATTGGAGATGAAGAACCGATTAGGTTAGCCACAAGGATAGATGATGCGGAACTAACTTTCTCACTAAGGCAGGATGAAATCATTGTTGGGGCCAACCCACGCTCCTTGGCAATGATTCCTATTATGGCAATAACATCAATACTCCCCTCTCCTATGCTAACTGAGTCAGGATTGTTACTGGATGGTTCGAATA
>CAXHFM010000177.1:0-1992 GCA_964016345.1 uncultured Candidatus Poseidoniales archaeon
CTACAGTAGCCACCGGCATCCCTGGGGGCATTTGGACAATGGAAAGACGAGAGTCCATCGGTACCTTTCCTCCTCCTGGCACTCCTATCACTGGTTTACTTGTCATTGATGCGATCACTCCGGGAAGAGCCGCTGCAACTCCTGCCATACCAATGAACACCTGACATCCTGAGTCCTCGGCAGAACTGATGATTTCCTCGAGATATTTTGGTGCCCTGTGTGCGGATGCAACTCTTATCTCAAAGGTCACTTCAAACTTCTCCAGCACGGAGCGGCATTTCTCAGCAATCGGCAAATCTGATTTAGAACCAAGCACGACACATATGTCCATGGCACTCGAGACGTAAGGAGGTTCAAATGCCTGCCGTTCTATTCTTCCTCATCGAAGACTATGAGTTCCACCGGCCACTCTTCTTGAGAGAAGTCGAGCCGGAGCTCCTCTAGTACACTCATTATCTCGTAAGAGCATGGATTGCCCTCGAAAAGACAATCCTGAACAAAACCGAATTTGCAGATGAAGGAGATTGAGATAAAATCTGTATTTTTTCTCGTAAGGCCATAGAGGACTAACTTTCCTTCTCCAATGGGGGTTGAAGATATCTTTCCTCTATTCCATGATTTTGAATGAATCTCCCATCTTTCAGGAAGAGCTGTTGAATCCCAGGTAGATTTTTCAAGAGGGGAGATAATTCTAGCTGGAGGTATTGAGAATACATCGGATATCATCTTAATAGATCTAAAAAACGCAATCCAGAAAACAATATACGCTACCCATCCCAAAAATGGGGAGTAGTAGATATGGGCCAGAAAAAGTAAGCAACCTAAGGAGAGAAGTGCCCAATCTACCGGAAGGATAAGTAAATTATCACTAGATGTAGGCTGTGAATTCCTTGCATTTGAAACGGGAGCAATCAGTAAAATCCATGAGGTTATGAACAGAACTCCCGAGACAAACTGGTCATCTGGCGTGTTACCTGAGAATATCAGTGGAAATATACTTGAGATCAGGAAGAAGGGCGACCACGCGAGCGGCCTGAGGATGGACCATGCCAATGGCCTCATTCTCTGTCTTGCCCATCCAAATCTATGTTCGGAGGATGGGGCTCCCATACCGGAGGGGATGTAAATCTCAGAATTCCTGATTAGAGGGGGAGTTTGTTTATTCTCTAAACCCCACCAAACCGGATCTCCGCGGAGCCAGTTCCTGTCACCATGTGCCTCCATTGAATACTGAGGAGGGAGTTTAGCATATGAATTAAGACGAGGTATCGTCCTTCTGATATCTAAGAATGAGGTTTCTGGCGGCCCAAACCTCATCCACTCTGCCCACAGGGGTTGTATGAGGGGCTGTTAATACTATATCCGGATCCTCAGTGAGAATGGTGTGGAAGTCTTCGGCGAACTTGTCTAAAACCTCCTTCGATTCGGTCTCTGTCGGTTCGAACATTAGACACTCAGGAACGATCTGTGGGAAATATAGGGTAGGTGCCATGTAGCCAAAATCAAGTAACCTCTTTGCCACATCCTTACCCGTAATGCCCGTCGCATCTTTAAGAGGGGACATCGAGAGTGTGAATTCATGCTTAACAACCTCAGCTGGACATCCCTCAATTGGCATGGCATGAATTTTCAAATCGGGATTAGGATTCATTATCCTATATCTGAGATAGTTTGCGTTTAGAACAGCATGCTCACTCATCCTCTCCAAATCACGGCCATATCTACGGTAGAAGGCCCACGCCCTTACTACCGCTCCAGCGTTACCGTTCCATTGCTGGACTTTTCCGATTGATGAAGCGGGAGATTCCCAATGATACAAGTAACCGTCCCCAACAGTGCCAACATCTCCGGGAGGCAACTCTTTGCGACTAACCAGGGGAGTTGGTAGGAACTTGGATAGGTGATCCTTCACCCCTATAGGACCGCTTCCAGGGCCTCCTCCTCCATGTCTGTCTCTTATACACATCTCCGAGCCCACGAGACTTACGTGCA
>CAXHFM010000178.1:0-1985 GCA_964016345.1 uncultured Candidatus Poseidoniales archaeon
TCCCCACTCCCTGTTTCGCTGAAGCTCCCTGCTGAAGTCACCGACTCTGCAGAGGATGTTGACCATTGAGATGGATATCAGTGTGATCCCCGAGGCCACTTTAGCGACTCTAGTCCTTATTGTCCCAAGATAGTAAAGACCGAGTACGAGTAGTATTGATACGGTTGTGAGGGAGTAAATCATCGAGTTGAGCATGTCGATCATGTCGGCGCCATACTCCAGGGAGTCAGCGATATCGGTCAGCTCCCTCAGGGAGATGGATATTACCGGAAGCACGAGGAGCAGGAAGAGTGCTCCCAATGCTATTTCCAGCGGGCTTGATCTGGGTTCTTCTCTTGGCCTCTGGATCCCAGTAGTGGGAATCTCAAGCATGATTGTGTTAACAGCCCCTCAGGGATAATCTTTCGGGGCTATCTATTCGCTGCATTGGGGTCCCGGTAGTAAGCAGAGGCAAATAGTGCAGTTATCCCAAACAGCACTGAGGGAGCAGGTAGGCTTTCTACTAGTTCCTGAGTCTCTGTGCTTTCCTCCACCTGTGGCGCCACCTGGACGCTTACCGTGGTGCTGTCACGGATTCGCTGTGTGCTATCTTCGCCTCGGTATGCTGCTTCTATGGCAATATCGCAATTTTTCGTGGGGTGGCCCATTGGAGCGATGACGTCTATCTCTACCGAGGTCACCCCATTGGGCTTGAGCGTCCTGCTGCCCAACTGACTGGCCTGGTTACCAATGGTCAATTCCGAACAGCTTGTGGTCACCTCTACCTCTGAGACACTGTCTTCGACGTTTCCCTCGTTCGTTACTATTGCCGTGATGGAGGCCTCGTCCCCTCCAAGAACGGGCCCCGTGAGGTCCTCAAGCACGATTTCCATCTTGTTTACTTGAGGTATGATGGCAACCGTAGAGGCTGAGTCGGAATCCCCCGGCACACTGATTGGCAGCCCCTGTCGAGATGTCACGGTCCCTGTGACTTCGAATATATCGGTGTCCCCTCCCTCATAACCCATAACGTCCACGCCCCTCAGAATCGCTTCAAGCTCAATATCGGAGCTCCCGCTGACAGTGACACTGTCGGGTGCGGTGATCGTGGCGTCGAATGGTATGGTGTAGTTCAATGAGATCGTTATGCTCACCAAGTTCTCATTTACTATGAGTATGGGGAACAGTGCTGAGCCCTGTCTGGTAAGGAAAACGCTCTCGATGTCTGACCCGTCCTCCCCTATCTCGATCGACCACCGACTGTGCGTGGGGGAGTGATCAGCAATGGCGTTTGAGGCCGACAGCAACAGGATAGCGGTGGCGACAATGAGGGTCGGGAGGCATGCCTTCGCTTCTCTCGTGGTCTCGCGCGACAACTAGACCTCACTCCGATTCATCCCTTCGATGAACTCTGAGAGGACCTTCTGCAACTCTGTAACGTCGTCGTAATCCTCGGCAAGGTTCCCGGTTATCACCCAGTCCGCTCCGGCCTCGGCGGCTGCCCTAGCGGTCTCACTGTCTCTGATTCCCCCTCCTACAACGAGGGTCAAGTCACATGATTCTCTGGCTGTTCGGATCAGTTCCGGGCTTACCGGAGTCTTGGCACCGCTACCGGCCTCCAAGTAGAACATCCTGAATCCGTACGCTTGTGCCGCCATTGCATAGGCCGCTACCCTGTCTGTCTCGGTTTGTTGTATCAGGTTGGCTTGGCCTACTTCCCCTGCCTTGCCTCCTGGAGCGCAAATCAGGTATCCCATGGGTATTGGCTCTAACCCGGCCTTGACGACGAAAGGGGCCCCGGCCACCTGCTCCTCTACAAGG
The DNA here is from genome assembly GCA_964016345.1 of uncultured Candidatus Poseidoniales archaeon. Lineage (GTDB taxonomy): Archaea > Thermoplasmatota > Poseidoniia > Poseidoniales > Thalassarchaeaceae > MGIIb-O5. The sequence goes on from CAXHFM010000178.1 coordinate 1,801, forward strand.
AACCGTGCGTTAGTGCTGTTCATGAGCATCATGAATGTGATCGCGTCAGCTGCCGGTGAGAGGGCGGCTGCCCCCTGAGGGAACAGGATGACCGGTATCTTCTGGGGCTCCGAATCGTGCCCCGCGTCCTGAGTGGATGCCCAAGTCACCAGCTCCAACGCCTCCTGTATTGCCACCACGGTCTC
>CAXHFM010000179.1:0-1974 GCA_964016345.1 uncultured Candidatus Poseidoniales archaeon
TTGCTTATGTCGAACTCCTTGCGAACAGCGTCCTCCCAGACCGCTACAGCGCCTTGCGGGCACGTCCCCAGCCCTCTGGAATGTGCTGAGAGGATGAGGTTCTGCATGAACAGGCCAGCGTCCGAGGCGGAATACTTGCCAAGTGATTTGTGAGTGAAGACGAACAGCTCAACCGGCGCTCCGAAGAAGTCATAATTCCGGGCCCAGGACTCGTTACGGGCCTTTTCATCGTCCCTGTCGACTCCGATGTGAGAGTAGAAGTCCCTTCCTTGATTCTGGGTCCTTTCTAGGAAATCCTTGTGATAGGGCCTCGTGATTATCCAATTACTGGTGGGCAGGCCCTTTCTCTTCAGAACGGCCTTAATCTTTCCAAGCCAACCACTTCGCGCTCCCTTTATCGCCTCCCACCTCAAGAGGAACTCCTTCGAAAGGCGATCACGCACGTCGCCTTTCGCAACCGCTACCCGGATTGGCCTTGTGTTACTCCAGCTCGGGGAAGTTAGCCCGTCGGCAATTATTTCCTCGATTATCTCGTCAGGAACCGGAGTGGGTAAAAAGTCCCGTGTCGAGTGTCGTGATGATACAAACGCCCGAAACTCATCAGAATCAAAGTCCATTTCAATCCCTCAATAATACACACCGGTGAGGATATCACTCAAAAAGTAGAGTTTGCCAATGCTGGAGTTTTTAACCCAGGAATGACAACTATTTCAGTGGTTGATTGACACGCTTCTCCCAAAATTCATCCTCATAATAATGGGGGTAATCAGCTCTGTACCCCAATAATCTTCCAATTGGAGCTATAAATATGCTGAGAACGCCCAACAAGGCCATCACGGACTTACCCGGAGGCACCATGATAGCGATCTCGCTGAAACTGAGTCCCAGACTCGTTCGATAGCCTCGGAGTGCTACCATGGCTTGCAGGAAAGGCATGTCTCCACGCGAATTCACGACCCCCTCTTGCTGTTGCCCCATCAAACCCCTCATCATGCCTTCAAAACCGACCGCTGGAATAATGTCGATCTCCACTACCCCAAATTCGCCCTCATCGCCAACGCAACGGTAGGTATGCTTTACTCCCTTTCTTACCACTATATCCTCTCCTGCATTCAGAGAAAGCTCTTCTGCATCTGCTTTCAGAGCCCAAGAGCCAGTTATTGCTTTGAAATGCTCATCGAAGGCTGGATGATAGTGGGCTTGAGGCCCTTTATTTCCAGTGGGGCAGACTGCAACACAACGTTCGTTTTTTCCGTTAGACTCATCTGGAATCATCCACACCCACTCGCCTTGTGGGGGAGAGTATAGTATCGGGCTGGTTCGCCGAGCTAGAAGGTCTGCTACTGCCCCATCACTCTCATACTCAAATCCGGTTCCGGGGATAGGATCGCCCTTGTCATCTAGCTTTTCACCAGTTGTTAGTATAGCCATACTGCTCCCATTGACGTTTAGCTATTAAAATTAATTAATAATACGAACAACTACTGAATGGCACAAGTGAAAATCAAGGGCTCACTGCTTGGTGAGGGACACCATCTTGAATGGCTTGAGGAGCTCAAGAAGGGGGGAGAACTTCTTCACGCGCAACGGGGCATCGACCATCTCCACCCCACCATCCCCCTCCAACCATAGGCCTTCTTGGGAGAGGGCCGCGATCGGGTTGTTCCTGCAGTTGCAACCTGTCATCGCTTTCCATGGGATCTTCGCTAGCAGCTGCGCTCCCGATCTCAATCCAAACGAGTCCTTGGTGTGCTCAATTACATACAGCTTGCCACCCGGCTTTAGCATTGAATGGGACTCTCTGACGATTGCATCCGGGTCCGGAACACTGCATAGTAGCGTACTGAAGACCACGCAGTCGAATGACCCCGGGGGCTCGTCGAGATCGTGCAAATATCCCTTGAAGACCCTAGCACGATCCCCCATTTCTTCCATGGCCCTCTCACACTCGTCAGCCAGCTTGAGATCGGGCTC
>CAXHFM010000180.1:0-1970 GCA_964016345.1 uncultured Candidatus Poseidoniales archaeon
GCGATGCACGTAAGTCTCGTGGGCTCGGAGATGTGTATAAGAGACAGCCCCGTCATGGGTCATTTGGGACTGACTCCTCAGTCGATTTACAAATTCGGGACCTATGGTGTTCGAGCCAAGGGGGGGGAAGAGGCAGAGAGACTCATTTCAGACGCACTGGAACTTCAAGAAGCAGGGTGCTTCGCCATAGTTTTAGAGAAGATACCTGCCGATTTAGCAAAGATGGTTAGCGACAGAATAGATATTCCTACGATTGGAATCGGTGCCGGCCCTCATTGCGATGGACAGGTTCTGGTCCTGCATGACATGCTCGGTATCACCAAAGACTTCTCTCCACGTTTCCTAAGAAGGTATTCTGACTTAGGTGACACAGTGGATAGCGCAGTCAAGCAGTACATCAATGATGTGAGGAGCGGGGACTTCCCCAACGATGAGGAGAGCTACTAGCTTCTCCCCCAACGTTCAAGGACGCCCGCCCGGTAGTCGTAGCCGAATGAGCGAACTGTGGGTTGAGAGACACCGCCCTCGCACAGTCTCCGACATAAAGGGACAGAAACAGGTGGTTGACCGACTAAAGGCATATGCTGTTAAGCGCTCATTCCCGCACATGATGTTCGCCGGACCTCCGGGAACTGGTAAGACCACTGCTGCAATCGCCCTCGCAAGAGACGTCTTCGGAGACGACTACAGGAGGAACCTCTTGGAGATGAATGCCAGCGACGAGAGGAAGCTGGAGTCAATCAGGACCAAGGTCAAGCAGTTCGCCAGGACGGCTCCAGTTCCAGGCACCTCATTCAAGGTCATTTTCCTGGACGAGGCTGATGCCCTGACTCCCGATGCGCAGGGGGCACTCAGGAGAATCATGGAGCAGAACGCACAGACCTGCAGATTCATCCTATCCTGCAACTACTCATCCAAGATAATCGAGCCAATACAGTCCCGATGCGCCGTCTTCAGGTTTAGGCCTCTTGCAGATGACCAAGTCAAATCCATGGTTGTCTCAGTAGCTGACGGAGAGAATATCAAGCTTGACGCCGATGCCGCGGACGCAATAGTTCACGTTAGCCTAGGTGACCTCAGGAAGGCGATCACTTCGTTACAGGTCGCCGCCTCCATGGACGAGCACGTCACTAGGGAGATAGTGTATGAAACTACTGCCACCGCTCCACCTGAGGAGCTACACCGGTTCTTCCTAGCGTGCAGAGAGGATGGATTTCAACCAGCCAGGAGAAGACTGAGGGAGCTCCTAGATCGCTTTGGCCTCGCGGGAACTGATCTCATCAATCAGCTTCACAGGGGCCTCGGTGACGTCCCCTTCCTATCAGAGAGCCAGAAGCTCGCTGTTACAGAGACAATGGCAGAGGCCGATTATCGCATGGTGGAGGGTGGAGGGGAGGCACTCCAGCTAGACGCTATGACAGCCAGGCTTTGCACGTTGTTATCTCCGGACTTGCAGAGATAGCATTAATCTGTGACTAACATAAAAGATGCAGCGGGAACTATTCTCTCGTCTGGGGTCCCTATTCCTCTGATTACTGAGCGGATTGATGTGTCTGAAATCTCCGAGTCGGTCTTACCGCACACCTGAGATTCGCTCTCCGTGGATGCCTTACCGTAAGCATATGCACCGTATCCTGCAATCACGTGGAAGCCGCCTATAGCCGACATTAACACTTGTTCAATCAAAGAGGTGGTGGTGACCCAGCTACCAGTTAGTGCAGTGGTAAGGCCAAGAATTACAGATATGGATGAGACTAGGAAGGCGATGTGCATAGTCAGCGCGTTGGTAGCGGGTCTCGCGATAGACAACCCACCGGATCCGACTAGGATGGCTCCGAATAACAGCGGAAACAGAGCTGTGATATATTCAGTTGCGACGAAGAAACCCACTCCTAAAGAACTCATCATGCCCCCAGCGAGGACGGAAAGTTGAGGCATGTTAAAACCGGCAATTGTGTATCTTTGCATGA
>CAXHFM010000181.1:0-1915 GCA_964016345.1 uncultured Candidatus Poseidoniales archaeon
ACGCCTATGTTCGTCGGCAGCGTCAGATGTGTATAAGAGACAGCTGCTGCAGAGAAAATCCAGACTTCTGGTGAAAATGAAGAGGAGATGTTGAGTGCTTCATCTAGCATTTCTATTGGGTGCTCGGCGAATTTCACTTTTGGTAGATTGAAATTGGGATAATATGTCGTACGACCAGCTAAGCAGAAAACATCATGTCCCATTCTATACAGATATTCTGATATTAACCAGCCTGTTTTTCCCGAGGAACGATTCATCACACTACGAACATCATCTAAAGGTGCAAGATTTGACCCCAGAGTAATAGCAATCCTCTTTCTGTTAGGGAGGTCGGAATTGATTATGTTACTAAATTCTGCAACAATCCTAATGTGACTTGGTTGCTTCCTCTTTCCCTCTTTCTCCTGATCGATGATAACATGTGATCCTTCCGTCGATAACTGGGAAATGATCTCGCTCGTCACAGGATCGTCAAAGAGGTCGGAATGCATAGAAGGAACGAAAAATAATGGTGTGCCATTCCCTCTAGCCGCAGAAAGGGCCATCATTACTGGAGAGTCGATAATTCCATTCAGGTGCTTAGAAATTGTATTCCTAGTCGCAGGTGCGACGATGATTCCATCATAGTCATCTAATTGAGCCATAGATGAGTCCCAATCAGATATTACGTCAGTATTCGCCCCCCACGATAGAGCCAAGGGGGTAATTACCTTGGTAGCCTCCTTAGTCATCATCGGGGAGACATCCGCACCATGTCTTCTTAGCTCTCGAGAAAGTTTGATGCATTCCACTGCTGCAATACCCCCAGTTACTGCCAATAGCACCTTTCGACCAGCCAGAGAATTACTAAGTTGGCTGACGCCAGTGTCCCCGACCATGGACTCCGATTGCCGAGTGATTCATGAGTGCGTCGCTCCCGCGAATAAATGAAACTATGACAAGGGGCATGTTTTCTGTAACTCGCCACGTATCTTTTCTACTTGTCATGCTTGCCATTGTTCAATTGCTCGTAATTCTTAGCTTGCCCTACGACAGATCAATATTTTTCATTTTTCCCATGATATTTGGAGTGATTTCGTTACCATTATCAGTTATCGGCGCAGTTCTGTTACGTCTTCGTAGAAGCCCTGGTATCTTCTTATCCTCAATTTCACTAGGTTCATTGGGAATTTGTTTCATGTTCGAAGGTTTCCTGATACTGTTAACTGGGCCATCTGCTATCGTGGGAGCTCTATACGTCCTGCTCGGTATTTCCTCGGTCAGAAGAATAAAGCCACTTAACAACGTCTCATTCAGAAGATGGTATGAGGGAATGGATATCACTGAAAATAATCACTTGGCAGATGAGGAAGTTATGGCAATATGCCCTCATTGTTCCAGTATCTTAGCAGTAATACCATCTCTACTTAGTGAAGAGGATATGTGCCCAGAGTGTAACGGTAAACTTGTTCTCTAAGGCCTCTCTAGTGCGATTGTAATGCCCATCCCCCCACCTATACACATCGTCGCGACTGCCCTTTCCGAATTGGTTCTGTTTAGTATGGATGCGGCCTTTCCAACTATCCTCGCTCCTGATGCTCCAAGAGGGTGACCTAATGAAATCGCTCCTCCATCGATATTTACCTTCTGATAGTCTATGGATAATTCATTGATCACGGCTATACTTTGCGAGGAGAATGCCTCATTGATTTCAAAAATGTCGACCTCGTCGATGTTCCATCCTGAACGTTCGAGAGCTTTTTGGGTGGAAGATATGGGTCCTATTCCCATTATGTCGGGTGGACATCCAGTTACTGCACTTGTGACTATTCTCGCTAATGGCTCTAATCCATTCTTTTCAGCAAATTCAGAGCTACAGACTAGCATACAAACCTGTCTCTTATACACATCTGACGCTGCCGACGAACATAGGCGT
>CAXHFM010000182.1:0-1900 GCA_964016345.1 uncultured Candidatus Poseidoniales archaeon
TGCACGTAAGTCTCGTGGGCTCGGAGATGTGTATAAGAGACAGTTACTAGATAATAGAACTGCTAGTATCAGAATTTTTTCGGAGATATCGGGGCACTATGGCGAACATGTTATTACAATAATCCCAGACACGGGAACTTACCAGACTAGTGCCATATGGGAGCTCACGGGAACTCTCCAAGAACCATTAGTTTGTACCTATTTCATTATAGATGATGAGTCCTCAGGAAATGTCTCAATCTCAAACCCTAGATGGACCTTACTCAATGATTCCTTTATTACTCAAGGAGATAATCAGATTTGCCTCTTAGGGGTAAATGGGGCTTCAATAAGCGGTCCTTCAGACTATTTAGGGAGACACCTCGGACCACTCCTAACAATTACTTGGGACGATGGAAACACCAGCTCGTGGAGGACTCCGATTGAGAACACGTCCCCGTCAGTAAACTCAATACAAGGTACACTCAAACTACCTCAGATATTCTCCGGACACTCTGTAGGATTTGTTGAGTCAACCGCGCCTTTCTGCCCAACACAAACCGACTTCCCAGAAGTTGACCCTAACATTCCTTGGAATAGGACATTGGGCGACTACTCCTTCATCGAACTACCTGATGATTACACAGGAAACGGCACATTAGTGGTTCAAGTAGATGGTTGGCTTGTAGTATGCGATAGCAATACAATGGCCTCTTCCTTTTTGATTTCTAACGGACCAGAATTGTGGGTATCGCCTGGTGGGCTAAGAAATGGGTCTTCGTTTTCAGACTCGAGTATCATCCACATTAGTAATCTTCAGAATGAAACTCTTCCAATATTCGTCTCTGCCTCAGGTCCTCCGGGAGAATTGTGGGATATCCAAGCTCCCGATTCAATATCGGCATACTCAGATGCCAACATCACACTGAGCATCATGGAGCCCGGGTATGAGGCAGTTGTCTGGGTCGTTCCTGAGGAATCTAGAATAGTTGTTTACTCAGATATCAGGGAGAGTTGGCAATGAGGGTTGCCGTTCTTGGAATCGGCTCGATAGGAGGAGTCATCCTAGCTGGACTAGCCGATACAGATGTAGAAATCGTGGCCGTTTCACGAGGCCCTACTGCACAGGTTTTGTCCTCAGAAGGCTTAGTTGTACATACTCCAGAGGGCTCAATTGAGTCCATTCCTCCTGATAGATATATGTTAGTGGATAGCGAATCGGGACCTTTACCCGAAGTCCTTGTCGGTAGTTGCGAAGCTGCTATTATTTGTGGCAAGGCATACTCAACATCTATCCTCTCTCAAATTGCTGATGAGATTCTATCTGATGAGGGGGTTGCAATTAGTATACAAAACGGAATGGGGCATGCTCAACAGATTTCAAGCAGATTGGGGAGGTCTAGGACACTAGGGGGGATGACTACTCACGGGGCATGGAAAAGTACTGATGGGATACACTGGGTTGGAAGGGGATCGATCACATTGGGGGCTCTGGACGGAGGGCACCCCAATGAGATCATGACTTTCCTAGTAACCACACTAGATAACGCGGGGCTTTCGCCGATTTGGACTGAGGACATAACCAGATCAATCTGGCAAAAGCTCCTCATCAATATTGCAATAAATCCTATATGTGCTATCTCAGGAGTTAGGAATGGATCACTATTGGAGAGTGAACTTTGGGAGCAGTCCCAGAAACTTCTCGAAGAGTCACTGACTATTGCTAGAGCTTCAGGTATCAATATTTCTGGCTCAGAAATGGAAAATCTACTAATCGAAGTAGTAGACTCAACTTCAGAAAACAGATGCTCTATGTTGCAGGACTTGATGGCCAGTAGGAAGACGGAAATAGACTCCCTTTGCGGATATATAATCAGTTTGGGAGAGGGGCTTGGAATACCGACCCCTCTCAATTCGATGC
>CAXHFM010000183.1:0-1842 GCA_964016345.1 uncultured Candidatus Poseidoniales archaeon
GCGACTTTATTTTCTGAAGCAATTAAAAATTCCAATGTCAACGGTGGGTCTGGAAATATTTTTTTAGATGCATGTGATGTTAACCAGGAAAGGTTTGGCAACAATGTAAAATCAAAATTAGGAACGTCGTGGGGAGACTGGAGGATAATATCTGAACATTCGATGGACTCTTCTAACTCACTGGTTGCTGCGTCAAGCATAGTAGCTAAGGTAACTAGGGATGATGCCATGAAAAAATTATCAGATGAGATTGGTATTGATTTAGGTTCTGGATATCCCTCTGATCCAAAAACCAGACACTCAATAAACGAGTTGATTTCAGGAAAATATCCTCATGACTGTCTGAGATGGACATGGTCCACTGTAAGAAAAGCTTGGAAAGAGACGTATGGTGCTTCCGTACCGATTAGATATCAAAATAAAGGGGTTTATTCTCAAACTAACTTCCAGCATTGGATAGAGGACAATCACAAATAGGGATGGCTGACGGCGTTAGTGTGTGCCAGATGGAGATGAGTGGGGACAAGAGATAATCTCTGCTATACGTAAGTATGCCTTACAGAACGCAGTAGAATATAACGGATCGGGCAAATCTGGGAGTGTACTGGGAAGACTACTTTCAGAATTTCCTGATTTAAGGGGGAAAGCCAAAGAGCTTATTCCTATGATTTCCAAGCAGGTAGATGAATCAAACATGTTAGCTAATAATCATGGCTTGGATCATGTTAGGGAGATTCTGGAGGAGACTAATCCAGAAGCTCTGAACCGTGAAAAACAGAAGAAAAGAGTCGGACTGCCGGACTTAGATGTCATAGATGGAAAAAAGGTAATTTTGAGGTTCGCACCAAACCCCAATGGGCCATTATCGATAGGTCACTCTAGAGGGGTTGTAATTAATTCAGAATTTGCCAAAAAGTATTCTGGCAAGGTTATACTCCGATTTGATGATACAGATACAAAGGTTAAGCCCCCGTTAAATTCTGCATATTCAATGATCGAAGAAGAGTTTGAATGGATTTCAGGGATGAAACCAGATTTGGTCATAAGGGCTAGTTCCAGAATGGATGCCTACCTAGATTCTGCGGAGGAGATGATTTCACGGGGCATCTGTTATGTCTGCAGGTGTACAGCTTCAGAATTCAAAGAGCTCCGAGATTCTAAGGAAGCATGCAAATGTAGAGGGAAAAAGACTGAACAGAGCATTAAGGATTGGGAGATGATGCTTTCCGGCGGTATTGGTGAAGGGGGTGCCGTAGTTAGAGTGAAGACTGATCTTGAGCTCCCTAATCCTGCACTCAGGGACTGGCCAGCATTAAGAATTCAGCATAACACTCATCCAATAGTAGGGGATAGATACAAGGTTTGGCCATTATTAGATTTCCAGAGTGCTGTGGAAGATCGCCTACAAGGTGTAACTCACATCGTAAGGGGAAAGGACCTAATGGACAGTACTAGAAAGCAGACACTCCTGTATGAACTCCTTGGCTGGGACTATCCTCAAACATTGTACTGGGGAAGGGTGAAGTTACTAGGCTTTGGTGGATTCTCTACTTCATCAATCAGGAAATCCATAGAAGACGGAGATTTCTCTGGATGGGATGATCCTCGATTACCTACTGTATCCGCACTGAGGAGAAGGGGATTCTCCCCTCAGGCACTGAGAGAGTTCTGGATAGAGTTGGGTTTGACGCAGAAAGATATCTCAATACCAATGGAAAGTATCGAGTCTAAGAATTCGAAGATCATAGATAGATACTCAGAAAGGAGGTCATTTATCGATAGCCCGAGAGAGTTACAACTGTCTCTTATACACATCTGACGCTGCCGACGAACATAGGCGTG
>CAXHFM010000184.1:0-1797 GCA_964016345.1 uncultured Candidatus Poseidoniales archaeon
AAGCACGGAGTCCCGTAGTGTAGTGGTCCATCATCTCAGGTTTTGGTCCTGGGGACCCCGGTTCGAATCCGGGCGGGACTACCAATTATCTCTCGATAGCCTCAGGACTTGCGTGCAGGTCTCTGGCGATGTTCTTCTGATGCCCCTCTAGGGTCCCACCGCCTATCTCTAGGAGCTTAGCATCCCTCCATAGCCTTTCGACAATGTATTCTCCAACATACCCGTAACCTCCCAAAACTTGGATAGCTCTATCGGCGATATTCTTTGATACAGTGGTCCCAAATAGCTTCACTCCATCGGAATCGAGTCTATTTCCAGATTCTGATAGATCGATTAGCCTAGCTGTGTCGTAGACATACGATCTCATGGCCCTATACTCTCCCCATGACTCTCCAATGTGCCTCTGAATCTGTCCAAATTCACGTATGCTTCTGCCGAAAGCCTTCCTCTCACTGGCGTAGCTATTCATTACAGACAAGCATCTCCTAGAAATTCCAAGTGCCATTGCGGCGAGTCCGAGCCTCTCTAGCTCTAGATTCCTCATCATATGGGACATTGACTCTCCTGGCGAGCCTACAACATTTTCTGGAGGAACGACGCAGTCCTCGAAAACAAGCTCAGCAGTGTTGCTAGCCCTCATTCCGAGCTTATCCACAATTTTCTGGCCAACAGAGAATCCCTGCATCCCCCTTTCAACGAGGAATGTCGTAATCTCTGCCCGGCCATTGGAGTCGGTTCCGGTTCTTGCGTAGAGCCAGACTATGTCTGCAGGAGTTCCAGCATCATCAATAGCCCCATTTGTTATCCACATCTTCCTACCATTGATTACCCAATTTCCGTCATCTCTCAGAATTGCATTCGTCTCCATCGCCATTACGTCTGTGCCATGATCTGGCTCGCTCATCGCCATGCATCCAATCCACTCACCGCTACACACTTTGGGGAGGATCCTTGATTTCTGTTCATGACTCCCATTCTGGGCGAGATTGTTGACCATCAGCTGGTCATGAGCAAGATATGCCAGACAGAATGCTGGATCGGAGTATGAAAGCTCTTCATTGATAATCGCGACTGCAGTAGCGTCCATCCCCCCTCCGCCATACTCTGAGGGTACAGAAATGCCTAAGAGACCTGAGTCTCCAAGGGTTCTGAATAGATCAGTATTGAATTTCTCATCCCTATTGAATTCCAGTGCCTGTGGTTCGACCATCTCGGAGACGAAACCCCTTACCATCTCTCTGAGCATGGAGTGTTCGTCTGTTGGATTGGCGATGTCAAGAGTCTTCCAGTCATCAATCATGAATACCGCAGATGGCCAAGGCGTAAGAGTGATTCGGGTGGCACGTCTAGGGTGTTACGCGCCTACTGTCCCTTGGAAATGGTATTGTCTCCCTTATGTGATCCGCTCCGGAGAGCCAAGCACAAACTCTGTCTACCCCCATTCCGAATCCACCATGCGGGACTCCTCCGTATCTCCTGACATCTATGTAGAATTCGTAGGGCTCCCTCGGTGTTCCCTCTTCGTCAATTCTCTCTAAAATCTCAGATTCTGACCAAGTTCTTTCTCCTCCTCCTATTATTTCCCCGTATCCCTCAGGGGCGAGTAAATCATGACATAGAACATACTTGGGGTCTTCTGGGTCTGGCCTGTGGTAGAATGGCTTAGCAATACGCGGGTAGTGAGTCAGGAAGTGTGGTACCTCGAAATCTTGCGTTAGAATCTTCTCCTTAGTGTAGTCAAGGTCGTGTCCCCCTGTCTCTTATACACATCTGACGCTGCCGACGAACATAGGCGTG
>CAXHFM010000185.1:0-1730 GCA_964016345.1 uncultured Candidatus Poseidoniales archaeon
TCCATATAGTTGGGGGTCTTTCATCCTTCGGAGAGGCTCATAGGGCCGACTACTGATACTCCCGGAATTTCTTACCACAGTTTTTACAGGTACAAACCTTAGTTTCCGGTTCATCCGAGCTTCTGGTTTGCATAAGAATGACGAAAATCTCATTCTTGTCGCATCTTGGGCACCTAATGTCCCCGACTCTCAGAACTCCCTTGCCTCCCTCGTCTTCGACAACCTCGGTTAGATGTTTGAGATTCTTTGTCTCTCCAGAGGATCTTGCCTTGCTAAGATCTATTGTCTCGCCAGTCATAGGATCTGTAAATTCAGCACCCTTGCCATCCTTTCCCGTGAGGGGTCCCTCGTACCCGCATGTGTAGTTAGTGCATCTGATATTTCCGTTAGGCTCCATAAATCCAAGAGTTCCACATTCTGGGCAAAACATCTATTTCCCTCCTGTCAGTATCTCACAGACATAGCAGTGCTGTGCCAACAGACTATTCAACTATTCTACAAAAAGAGTAGAAAAGATACTCAAGACATTAGTTCTAGAGTGGTTCGATAACCGACCCATGCTAGGCCAATACTTCCAATTATGGTAACCAATGCGTACGCAACGGCCGTCGAATGAGACTCTTCTGAAAATTCCAGATAGTCCATGGCGAAGGCTGACATCGTCGTGAATGAACCAAGGGCCCCTGTCGCAAAAACAGCTACTGCGCCCTCGCTCAATGCAGTACCAGCCGCCATAGCACCGAAAATAGAGCCCAACAACAGAGAACCAAGAAGATTTATTCCCGCGGTTGCATATGGTTCTGAGTCAGGCTCGAACGAGCTTTGTACAAGATATCTTAGTGAGGCCCCTATGGCACCTCCTACTGCAACTAATGCCAAAAGTCGGATATCCATACTACTACATGGGGGCATTACGTTTGACTTCTTCTGAAAATTATACAGTCGGACCGTTGAAGCGTGAAGACCCAATGCGGCGACCATGGAGATATGGTACGACTGGAGACTATCAAGGGTAGTCGATACCGAAGGAAACGTCTTGGATCAGGTAAATTGGTCTGCATCGAGTTCAGAAAATGCTCTGGTGGAAAGGCTTTCCGATCTCCAATCTGGAAGGTTAAGTCCGGAGGCCAGGGTTTTGGCCAATAGGTTCCCTGAGGCAGTTTCAAATCCACTAGGCGCAATTTCAGATGATTCATGGCCCAAACTAACCAGGGAGGAGTTAGAGATGCTATCAAAGGCATCAATAGCGCTTGCCAAGAAGGGAGTAGCAACTTCTGCTTCGGACCCAGATCGTAGACTTGACATGCTATCATCATCTTCTATAGAACTTAGGGCATCTTGGACAACCCAAGAGGCAAGATCAGTTGAGTGGGCAGGCTTATTCCTCCCCGACCTGGATCTGGATGAGAGGAGAGCGGATATTCCAATATATGTATCCGAATCAAAAGATATCGAGCATCTAGCAACGAAACTAGGAGTTTCTATTCCAGATCACCCTCCCTCAGAATTGGAGTGGTCTGCAATGAACTCTCAAGCCGAGGGTGTGGTCTCTCTGTCTGAGAGGCTTCTTCTCAATGAGCAAGCTACCAAGGAGCTCGCAAACTCTTATGTCCCTTCTCTTTCTTCTCTTATCGGGCCTCTAGGGGCCGCCAGAATGGTAGTATTAGCTGGTGGAAGGGAGAGGTTCTGTCTCTTATACACATCTGACGCTGCCGACGAACATAGGCGTG
>CAXHFM010000186.1:0-1723 GCA_964016345.1 uncultured Candidatus Poseidoniales archaeon
CTTATTGAACCTATACAGAGCAGTACCCCTCCAAACGGAGCCACAACTACATCTCTGTGCGTAGTTGTCATATGCCTCACTCCAAATACGACACCGAGACCGCCTATGACCGCGGCTACAATCGCAGGAACTTCTTCTGACGTTGACCTGGGAGCGGTGCTGGATAACCATAGGAGAATAGAAACGGTCAGCAATAAGGCCGAGAATCTCCCACTTATCTCAGGAAATGGTTGATGTCTGCTATACCACAGGCATGCAAAACCCACTATCGCGAAAATAATGATCCAGAACCACATATCTATCACTCCGTTTCGAATCCACCTTTCCATCCGGGCTCCCAGAACTTTTCATTGTCCAGCCAACCAATCCACTCTTCCTCACTCGCTCTTAGCAGTCTGAAGGCCCTCCTGTCCAGTCCCTGCAGTAGCATATCATCTAGGTCTCCTCTTCGGTTCGCATCAGTCCACTCTACCTGCATTTCTCTAACTAGCGACTTTCCCGCAGGGGGACTCTGATAGTTTCTCTCACAGACCGTTCTGAGCTCCTGGAGCCACATCCTGGCCCCCTTTACATGTGGCGAATCCTCGACTAAAGCCCTATCACGCCTACCAAAGGGCCACCATCCCATAAAAACAAACCAAGGGGCCCCCTCTATTCATTATTACGAATGACCAAAGTCTACCTTGCCTACCATCAAACCATGGGACGTGTCACCGTACATCTCCATGGCCGGCCAAGGGGACATGGTACCAAGGACCTAATAGAGAGCTATGGTAGGAGAATCTCCTCATCTGGAATAGACATTGAGATTCATTCGGACAAGGTGACTACTTCGGATTACCAGGATAAGTTAGAAGCTAAGAGTGGCAAGCTAATGCTATTAGATGAGTCTGGCAATCAAATCACCAGCTTAGAAATCGCGAGCCTTTTATCCGATGTAACTATCTCTGGAGAGAACCTAATCTTCGCGATCGGCCCTGTTGATGGGTTCAGTGAGGAATTCAAGTCCAGACATAGGATGATTTCGATTTCAAGAATGACTCTCACCCATGAAATGGCTTCAGCCGTTCTCCTAGAGCAACTGTACAGGGCCTCTGAAATAAACAAGGGCTCATCGTATCACAGAGTATGAATTGGTCGATTTTTCCCATCTACATGCACTACAATCGGAGAGTGTTGATCAATCAGACTCTCATCAATTCCAGAGTAGGCTAAGATAATCACCAAGTCACCAGGATTAACCAGATGAGCCGCAGCACCATTAATGCAGATTTCCCCAGATCCTCTCTCTCCCTCAATAACATATGTCTCTAAACGATTCCCGTTGGTTACATCCAGAACGTGAACCCCCTCCCACTCGACTAAGCCAGCGGCTTTCATCAGATCACTGTCAATGGTTATGGAACCAACATAATCCAGATTGGCCGCAGTCACCGTGGCTCTGTGAATCTTCGAAGTAAGCATCCATCGCATACTTGTCATGACGCTCCGAAGACACCGCTAGATTTCAACCCAAGGTTTTCACGACTGATACTCCAAGCCTTCATTGATACTCTATTTCAGAATGAGGGGTATCTCTTCATAAGTCAAACCACTCCTACCCATGGTACGGTGTTAGCGTGTCTGTTGGGAAAGTCTTAGGAGAGTTTGGTGGAGACTATCGAAAAGCACTCACTGCAGTAATGTTGGTGGGCATAATGCTCTTCAGTACGCAGATGTACTC
>CAXHFM010000187.1:0-1721 GCA_964016345.1 uncultured Candidatus Poseidoniales archaeon
AAGGCGCTGTAGCGGTCTGGGAGGACGCTGTTCGCAAGGAGTTCGACATAAGCAAAAATTACTCGTTGCTCTGCGGAATCTGCTTGGGCTATCCCACTGATGAAAGGATAAATTCCTTCAAGGCGAATCGTCCAGAGCCATCCGAGGTCATACTGCCAGAAAGGCAGTAATGGCAGTCAGGAATATTCATGAGATTTAGACACGACCGGCGCACGGAGGGGCATTAAAGGTGGTCAGTTTAGCGGATATCGAAGGGTCGCAAAAGGAATGGGGGGATGGTATCATCGCGATGTCCGAGGCACACGCAGTTGGTGGGGACTATGTTGGAATAGCCACAAACCACATCAACAGACTGTATGGATACCAGGAAGGCCCTGTCTTGTTCAAGCCCACCTTGGCCTCCTATGAGCAGTTCCGCCCGACGTTTGATGATGCATTGTCATACTTCGTTGCAACCAACGGCGCCTGTCCTGAGGACAAGGGATTTGCAATAAAGGGCTGGACCAAGGTCAGGTTTGAGAATAGCGATGTGATTATTGACGGAGACAGTGCGTTGGCCATGGGCAACTACTTCTTCACCGGGCCAGATGGAGCCGAAGTGAAGGTCGAGTACACGTTCGGCTACAAGGCAGATGGGAATGGCGACCTCAGAATCCGGCTCCATCACTCATCCATGCCCGCTAGTGATGATTGAACTCGCGAGGAGTTGTCTAATCGATCTCAAGACGAAGGCTCCAGCGAAGCCATGAAGTCGGATATTTCCTCGGTTACGCTATCGTCACTAAGGATTCTCGAGTGTCCAAGTCCCTTGGTAATCACTATCCTGCTGTCGTCTATCGCGTCATGCAAGTCATAGGAGGCACGTGAGCCAACGATCTTGTCGTCCTCACAGTGTATGATCAGGGCACGGACTTCCAGATCGCTTACGAAGCTGGCTGGGTCGAAGTCAGAAACCGGATGTCCTAGGGTTTCCTTGTAGTAGTCCATGAGCCTGTCAGTATATTTCTCGGGAGGTAAGTCGAACATTCGGACATATCCTGTGAAGAATGGCCTCATGTTCATTGAGGGATGGCTAAAGGTGATTATCGCAGGAATGTCAACTTGGGCTTTGGCCGCGTTCAGGGCGTAGATGCTCCCAAGTGAGTGTGAGATAAGGCAATCGAAGGGGCCCCAGGACTGCATCAGTGTTTCGACTGAGAAGGATATGTCTGGGATATTTGTCCATTTAGAGGATGATTTGCCATGCCCGGGCAAGTCGAATGTCGTTATATCATATCCTTTTTTGTGTAGCTCGAGGGCGATATGGTAGAACTGGCTCCCCCTGCCGTTCCATCCATGCATGAACAGTACCCTTTTCCCGTTGTTCGGGAGCCTGTAGACTTGCAGTACCTTTCCAGTCTTTGGTACCTTGAGTTTGGATTGTTCGCAAATCTCTACTAACTGCATCTCCCTGGAGGGAGTCTTATATCTGATTGGACGAGTGAATATGAATGCCAGGATTCGTAGTGTCAGTCTTGTGGACAACATGCTAAGGATACGCATCACTGCCTTGAGTGGGGTAGGAATGTGATTGTATCCATTAATTTGTGTCTGATCCATGGTATTCCTCCGCCAAGTGATTCACAGGCTTATCCCTTAGTATTCAAGATAGTGTCTCTAAGAAGGCATCATCCGACTTGGAGAAATCAGATAGAAAATCCCACATCAATTGATATGTAGGG
>CAXHFM010000188.1:0-1714 GCA_964016345.1 uncultured Candidatus Poseidoniales archaeon
CTTCGCACCCGTGTTCTCCTTCTTTGACCTCTCCAGAAAATCGGGCTGCCACGGCTTAGTCTTATTCAGGCTGAGCTCAAGGATATCGCACAGCTTTCTGATTTTCTCGGGAACATCTGCGTCCCAATCGGGCTCCCAAGGTTGGGGCTCCTCTAATTTTGGTAGCTTATGAACCACTGAATCGGATATTATTGCAAAAAAGTCCTCAGTGGTATCTGGACCATCCGGATTGCGGAACTTCCTGGTCCAGTGGTGGACTGCAGAGACTTGACCCAGCTCGAGATGAACTACCTCGTCGAGCCCGTTCAGGGTTTCTTTGTAGTGGAGCTCCAAGCCAGCCTCCTTGCTCACCACCATCCTTGTCAAGTACATACTTGATTTCCCAGACAGACCGGAAAGGAAACCGCCAAATTCAGATAACCTGCGATTGCTCCATGGAACTTCGAAATTCAGGTCGATCTTCTCCGGGTCCAATCGTGACTCGGACGGCCACAGAATATCACTCCTCGAAGACCGACGATAACTCATCAAAAATACTAGAAATAACAAGAGTAATGTTAGAGCGCATAAATCGTTAGAGAAATCGGCATTTCGCCTAAGCCAGAATTCAATCCATGCCCATGCGAAGACCACCAGTAAAGCAGATGCCACGTCTCTGCGATTCACCATTGGGTGTCGATGGAGGGGGCCTTCTTTACTCATTCGTCATGAACCCTAGGGCGGATGATAAATGGATAAAAAAAGACCCCCTCTCCATCAGTGTGCATGGTCCATGAGAATAGTGATGGCGACCGGGGTCCTATTTCCAAAAATAACTGGATCGGGCCAGATGGGACTGAGAGTGGCCCGGATGTCCCCGAGGATTGGTACTTGACGTACGATGGGCCTGCGCCAGTCGTAGAGGCTATCTACGATGAGGACTATGTCGTAGACAGGGGGAATGGGACTGTCCCCGTTGATTTCTACATCAAGAAATGGGGCGTTCCAGAGGGTTTCGGTAATACAGACTACGAGAAGCAGTGGTCTATGGACAAGACTTGGTGGAAGGGCCGAGACTCAGGCCTGGGAGACGACGAAGAAGCCGTTCCTTCGAAACTCGACAAGGATTTCACAACGGAACCCGTCTCGGTAATAGGCCTCATTGCTCTTTCCTTTTTTGTAGTACCAGGAGCGGTTATTTTCGGAGGGATGGGAGTCTGGTTACTGTTCTTCTCGATAATGAATCCATATCACGAAGACGGGGGACTAGAGGGGTTTGTATGTATGGGGATTCCCCTTACATTAGTTGGATTGTTGTGCTTCTTATTATGGTGGGGCGGCGTAATCAAGGAACGCCTGCGCGTGCAGCACAGCAGGGATCGACTGGTCTACCAGGCTACGCTTCTCGGGCTCGGGCTCCCTCCGCTTAGGGGGCTCGGTTTACTCTCCGAGAAGAGGCGTCTCTCAGAAGCAGTTTACCTCGAGACCGACAAAGATGGGACTGATGCAATGATCCACGGCCGCTCGAGCGATGGGGTGGAGTGGGAGCTTAATATCGAAGTTGTGGTTGACGAATTGGCGGAACCCGAGAATCGACACAACCCCCCCTACGAAAAAAAGGCTAGAGAGATAGCGGAAGCAATTGGCATTGAGTTCCGATTAGGCCGAGGAGACAAGCCTGAACCTATCCCCTGTCTCTTATACACATCTCCGAGCCCACGAGACTTACGTGCAT
>CAXHFM010000189.1:0-1653 GCA_964016345.1 uncultured Candidatus Poseidoniales archaeon
TCCCTACCCTAGTTTACGTGGGCATGCACTAGGGAACCATCATTATGCATACATCATAGAAGATGCTCCCAACCCCAAAATCCGCCTAACCAGAAAACCAAGAACGTAAGGGCACCGAGAATCGTCCCTAGAACCAAACCTTTGGAAAAACCTCTCCCCTGACTTCCGTGATCCCCCCTCTCCTCCCAAGCGTATCTCAGCAGAGTCAGGGTAAGGAAAAGGGCGGCTAAACGAGGCAGGTGGTAGTAAAAGGGGGATTGCGGGCAACTACCCACGATCAGCTCGAAACAACCATTGTACACCTCGTTGAAATAGGATATTACCGAAAGTGGTACGTAAACCATCAGGGGAAGGGAAAGCCCCTTTCCAAGGGCTCTCAATTGTCCCATGATGGTCAGGAATGGGATGTCCTACTTGACGTATACGTCACAATGTAGCCGTTGTATTGCTATCCATCAACTACGCTAGCTCCCATGACGCATTGATCCAGTCATTCCATGGACCAAAGTTTCTCGTAGTCTGTATTACCGAAACCCTCTGGAACGCCCCATTTCTTGATGTAGAAATCAACGGGAATAGTGCCATTCCCCCTGTCTACGACATAGTTCTCATCGTAAATATCCTCTACCACTGGTGCAGGCCCATCGTACGTCAAGTACCAATCCTCAGGGACGCCTGGCCCACTCTCAGTCCCATCTGGCCCGATCCAGTTATTTTTGGAAAATGACTCCTTAGTGCCTTCATTATTTTCAGCATGACTACGGTAACCTTTCTTCCTGGCTTTTTCATTCCGTTTCATCCACCTTGCTTCTTCCCTCATCTCTTTAGTGGTATAATACGTCATGAATATCATGACGCATGTTAAGAAGGTGCCAGCCAATGCCCCGACAATCAAAATCGCCCCGGGTGTGGGAAAAATCTCCTTAGTAACAATGATGCTTGTCGTTTCATTATTCTCTCCCGTGGGTGTGAATTGCACATCATATGTGTTGTTTATATTCGTATCGATATATCCTACGAATTCATATCCAGGAATACTTTCGTTTGCATTATTGAAATCATCGCATTCAGAGGGATAGCATGGTTCGAAGTTAGCGCCTTCCCTAGGTACTGATACGTCAACAGTCTTTCCTTCCTCAACCCACACTCTCATTGATGGCACTGCGTTAGACAATTCAACGGTCCAGGTCTCATCAGTGGTTCCTTCCCACATCACCTCTCCTGCGAATTTAGGATCGTCAGGACCATAGTAACCGCCCCAGAACGAGAAATCGTCACCTTGGTCGATTATTTCCCCAACACTTGTGATAATTAGGCCGGGGCCCAACAAGAGCAATATCCCAAAGAAAAAAAGGAGCTTGATTATCTCCCTCCAGGAACCTAAAGACTCGTTCAGTTTCTCGTTCAGTTTCTCAAAAGGATCCATACAACTGTTGCCCCATTAGACATTCTTCAAACCTTTCCATGCAATCTTAAGGCCATGCTACCATATTTGCGCAAGTCGAATCAATCCGTCATACCGTCGGATGCATGAGTCAGGTATCACTTACTGATACCCGCATCATAATGGGTAGGGAACATTCCATGGACATCAGCACGGGTATTGCCCATAGAGAATCAATCTAGTTACCCTTGAAACATGACTTCAATGAT
>CAXHFM010000190.1:0-1644 GCA_964016345.1 uncultured Candidatus Poseidoniales archaeon
GATGCACGTAAGTCTCGTGGGCTCGGAGATGTGTATAAGAGACAGCAACTACGCTGGTTCTGGCTCTCACAACTGGGGCACATACACGGGCGGATCTCGAGAGGTCTTCGCAGTTCCCGTCACACCTGGAGTACACCAACTGGCCCTCCATACCGCCCTACATGGAGTGAACTCCAACGATAACCCTCTGAACATATCAGTAGGGTACATCGCCGCAGAGCAGTCTGGCTTTACGAGAGTAGTAACAGATTGGAATGAGGCCAGTGGAGTAGATGCGGTCCACCTGGTATCCACCGTCCCCCTCCCAATCGAATCTGTGAACTCGTTCGGCTGGTCGCAACCAATCAACCTCCACAACGAATCCGTTTCTCAAGATACCCGTGGCGACAAGATGACAGCATCATGGTGGAAGAACCTCACCATCAATAATTCAGAGTCCATTTCCATTGAAATCGATGTAGAAGGACATCACGCAGATTCAGACATAGACCTGTACCTTTTCAGGGACTCAAACGGAGATGGAGATTTCAGCAGTGGAGAGGAAATAAAGAAATCAATATCAGGGGACTCTTCGGAGAAGGTGGAAGTTAGTAACCCCGAAGACGGCCTTTACGGTGTAGCTGTCCACGGATACGACGTCCCCGGGGGCTCGATCAATTTCTGGATATCAATCGACGAGGTTGGAGGTAACGAACTCAGGGTAACCAATCAGATGCCCCTAAGTGAAAATGAGATAACATCGATTTGGCCGAACGGATCTGTCGCCCTCGCAGGGGAAAACCCCTCGGCCGCGGTCCAGGTAAGCCTCGAGTTCGAAAGGCCGGATTACGCGGGCACATGGCAGGGCTTCGTTGATGTTGACCTAGTTGGCGGAATTGAAATCAGACTGCCTTACACTTACGAGCTTGTCGAACTAGATCCAGAAGTAAATTTTGTTATGCCTGAGAATATGTCTCACCACAACCAATCCACCCCCGTAATCGCACATGCCATAGACAGGGGAATAGGCTTCAGGTTGGATCAAGTCAATTTGTCAGCAACCGACAATAGAACGGAGGTTCCTGATGCGGACTCAGTTCATGCTTTGGATACTCAAGGAAACCACCACAACCTCACAACACTCTGGAATCACGGCAACCACTCTTCAATACCAGAGAATGTAACCTTCAGGGAAATCTGGATTAACTCGACCCTTCCAGAGGTAGAAAAATGGCACGACTACTCCATAATAGTCACGGACATGTCCGGGCTTTACGCGCAAGACTTCCTGTCCGTATCGTATGATATCACAACTCCCGAAGTCTCCATTAGCAGTATCCCATTGATAACTAGCAATCCTGTAATGACATATCAGATATGGACCGAACCAGACGCAACACTCAGTCACGCAGGTGCCATAATAGAGCTCGATGAACAAGGCATGGCGGAGTACTCATTCCTCCTGGATAAAGCAGAGATAGGTTTTGATGAATCCTCAAACTCACCCTACTACTTCCTCAACGGCTCCAGCGTCTTCACCATCTCGGTTTCTGACAAAGCTGGAAACACCATAAACAGAGAATTCCAGGTTATTTTCGATCCAGATCCTCCGTCTGACTCAGAATTCCACACGTTGAAAGACCAGAATGGAAACCATTACTCCCC
>CAXHFM010000191.1:0-1628 GCA_964016345.1 uncultured Candidatus Poseidoniales archaeon
ACGCCTATGTTCGTCGGCAGCGTCAGATGTGTATAAGAGACAGTTCCAGGCCCTATCAAAGGCAAGATACCAAGCTCCAAAGAAGGAATTCAAATTAGTCTGACTCCCACAGAGAAGCATATCCCGGTAATATTGAATGCAACGGGCAAATGCTATTCTATTGGATTTAAGCTGGAAAGTAATGTGAATTTGGAACAACTATTGGAAAAAGCCTCCTCACAAATCACTAGATATTCTCTTGACGCTGTTATCGCAAATAGATTAGAGGATCTCAATGACCCCGATTCTCCAAGGGCATGGCTTCTAGATTCTAATGGAAAAAGCTCAAAAATACAAAATCTTACTTCTCTTTGTCATATAATCGAGTCCTTAACAGCAAATTAATGGCTCCCTGATACGAATTATTCAAACCAGCCTCGCACACGGCGATACATGGGCACCCCCAAGAAGGCTAAGAGAGGAATTCCTCCAAAGTCCGAATTCAACTCTTGGTACCCCTCTATTGTGGAGATAGCCGACTTAGTAGACAAAAGATATCCAATCAAGGGAATGGATGTTTGGAAACCGTATGGTTTGAGGGCAATGTCACTCATCGACTCCCTTACAAGACATCAGATGTCTATAACCAATCATCATGAACACAGATTCCCTCTGCTGGTGCCAGAAAATTTGTTGGATAAGGAGAACAAACTAGTATCCAGATTGAAGGCGGCCAGAGAAGCTGGAGTAGACCCCTCGGAACTGAGGATGGATGAAGAAGACTCGGGATTCAAGAAAGAGGTATACTGGGTAACTCACGGAGGCGAAAATGAGTTAGAATCCCCGATGTTTCTTAGGCCCACTTCTGAGACTCCTATGTACACAATGTTCTCCCTATGGGTCAGAAGCCATACAGACCTCCCCTTGAAGACCTTCCAGATCGTCAATACCTTCCGCTACGAAACCAAACAGACTAGATCATTTATCAGAGTTAGGGAAATTCACTTTTTCGAGGCACACACCGTACATGTGGATGAGGATGGAGCAACAGAACAGATATCTGAGGATGCCCACATGGTCCAGAGTATTTTGCATGATCTCTGCCTACCTAACCTAGTTTCTAAGAGGCCAATATGGGACACATTCCCCGGTGCTTGGTACACGATGGCCGCTGATGTTGTAATGCCAAATGGTAGGACCTTGCAGGTAGCCACATACCATCATTATCGCGACCAATGGGCCAAGGCCTTCGATTTGAAATATGAAGATTCAAATGGCGATACTAAATTTTGTCACCAAACTACGTTCGGCATGTCAGAGAGATTATTAGGGTCTGTAGTGGGAATGCACGGGGATGATCAAGGATTGATAATGCCTCCCGCAATAGCCCCTTTCCAAGTTGTTCTCTTACCAATAGCGGCACATGTTCGTGATGATGTAATGAGTGAGATTTCACTAGTTAACGAACGCCTCAGCAAAGTTGGCATTAGGACCCACCTCGACAGCAGAGATGTCAGGCCGGGAGTGAAACATTTTGATTGGGAAATTAAAGGAATACCAATTAGGTTAGAACTCGGACCCCGAGATATCGACTCGGGCAGCTTCTGTCTCTTATACACATCTCCGAGCCCACGAGACTTACGTGCATC
>CAXHFM010000192.1:0-1623 GCA_964016345.1 uncultured Candidatus Poseidoniales archaeon
CTGACGCTCCAGCTCCAGAAATTACTATCTTGACTTCTGAGATTTTTTTGTCTACTAATTCAAGACCGTTCAGGAGCGCTGCTCCGGATATGATAGCTGTCCCATGCTGATCGTCATGCATGACTGGAATGTCTAGCTCTTCCACCAATCTCCTCTCAATCTCGAAACATTCGGGGGCCTTGATATCTTCAAGATTAATTCCTCCAAAGGTGGGTGCAATAGCCTTGACAGTATCGACGAATCCATCAACATCTGTCTTGTCCACCTCAATGTCGAAGACATCGATGTCGGCGAATGCCTTGAAAAGTAGCCCCTTTCCTTCCATAACGGGTTTACCTGCAAGTGGACCTATGTCACCAAGTCCTAGAACGGCAGTACCATTGCTTACTACTGCTACCAAATTACCCTTTGAAGTGTATCTGTAAGCATTGTCTGGATCACTCTCTATCTCCTTGCATGGGAACGCCACCCCTGGCGAATAAGCCAGAGATAACTCGTGGGAAGTTCCATGTGGTTTTGTTGGAACAACAGTAAGCTTTCCGGCAGGCTTTGCCGCGTGATAGTCCAATGCTTCCTTGCGGAGCCTGTCATCTGTCATACCAACAACCCGTAATCCCGTCCTACCCACCCCTCTTTGATGGTATCCTAACTCATTCAATTTTATTATCAGCCGACTAGTGAGCGTTTAATCCGAAGATTCGAGGGCACAGTTTCCTGTTTTTCCACCTACGGTGGATGTAAGCATGTATTGCTCAACGACCCACACCATTCAATATAGTGATAGAATGCCGAACCTTTGTGCATACACTAGGTTTTGACTCGGGGGTGGCTCCAAAGAGGACTGCCTTCTTGCTTGTAGGTCTCATGGTCCTACTTCCATGGTCTACAGTTGGGGACTATGATTTGGTTGATACTGAGGAGTCTTCATACACAACCCAAAGAGCATGGGGTTCGTCTGGTTACAATGACACAGGATGGCTCGATTTGGTTGCATCTGGTGCAGATTCCACAAATCAGACTTTTGCCTACGGTGACATGTTCCTAGATTTCGCCCCAGGTGCGGAGATATCCAATTTGACCTTCGAGATAGCGGTAGATGGAGCTGAGGGCTATTGCGTTGATGAGCCACAGCTAACCCTGATAAATAGTCAGACGCCAATTCTTGACTGGAGGGGTAATGATTGGCTAGGTTGCCAGTTCGACTTCAATGATAATCCCCCAAGCCTGGTCGATGGGGAGCTTTCCACTTCCTTACAACCAAATTCCGTCAGTGACGCCGCTTGGATTCTCCCAGCAGGTATCTCAATCTCAGATTTGGTGATAGAAGCATTAACTCCGTCTGATCCAAGGATATCTTTCTCTCCTACCGAAATAGAAGTTCACGGTAGTGCGGTGAATCCCATTGACGGTAGGCTTTACCTCCTGCTTGGGGATGATTTGATTCATCTGGATAGTAGCGCATCTGAGGCATGTCAATGGAGGTGTCCTGGAATAATCCACATAGACGAGCTTGTCTATGGGAGGAGTATTTCCATCGACACAACCGGCAATAGACTCCTAGTGGGCACTGCTAATGGGCTGTCTCTTATACACATCTGACGCTGCCGACGAACATAGGCGTGG
>CAXHFM010000193.1:0-1615 GCA_964016345.1 uncultured Candidatus Poseidoniales archaeon
ATGTCCCACTTATCGAGAAAGGATCCGCCATCGTTACTCACATTCAGGGTAATGAAGTCCACGCCATGGACAACAAGACATACGAGACTCTCATACTACCCATGGATTCGGAGCTAAACCTAGTCTCTGGAGGAGAAATCCAGTGGATGGAAGCTATGGGACGATACAAGGTGACCAGGGACCACTGACCCAGAAACGCCCTTGTCACTGCCTTGGCCGTATTGAATCTATAAGCCGCTCACCCCAAGCAAGGTAAGGGGATGTCATGGGAGATGTTGAGAAATCAGCCTACAGACAGCCAGTTACCGCCTCTGGTCTAAAGGCCATTGAGAAGGGAACACTCACTTGGCTAGACGAAGACATGTACAACAACCTAAACACGGGCGTCCTCGAGCAGTACCTGGAAGAGAAGAACCTTCGGGAATCATTCGAGATAAGCCACTGGAACACTAGGAAGGTCCTAATCGGGGTCCTAATTGGCGCCCTATTTAGCGGAGTCACAGCATACATCGGACTAAAGATCGGAATGGCGGTCTCTGCGGCATGGTATGTTGCGTACCTGCTGGGAATGGCTCTGAAGTGGTCGCCCTCCGAAGTCAATATAGCTACTAGCGCCACTACTGGGGCCACGCATGCCTCAACTGGCTTCATATTCACATTCCCAGCCATCTTTCTACTGGCCTACTCTGATTCATACCGTGTCGGTGAAGGATTCCTGATCTCTTCAGTGGATACCCTGCAATTGGCATTCATAGGCATAATAGCATCCATGTTCGCTGGATTCCTTGGTGTAATGTACTTCATAATTTTCAGAAGGGTGTGGCTGGTCGAGGACCCTTTACCTATGCCTGGTTTTGAGGCCACTTTGAAGATGCTTGACATAGCTTCTGATGTCAGCGCGGGCGCCGCAGATGAGGCTAGGGACTCCCTGAAGACAGTGGGGGTATGGACTGTAGCAACTATGGCATTCATGTTCATTATCGACTATCCAATAAGATGGGGCAAGAAACTGGCAGGAGCGCCAAGCAGTATCGCTGACTGGGTGGCGATGACTCTATCCGGGCAAGACTGGGGACTGGCATCGGTTTACACAGAGAGGTGGATCCATCAGCCCAGTAAGCTGGAAAACGGATTTGCCCCCTACAACGGTATTACACCCTACTCGAGCTCAAATCCTTTCTCCTACACTTTCCTAGGCATCGAACTTAGCCCCACTCTACTGGCTATCGGGTGGTTCATGAAATTCAGAGTCGCATTCCTTGTCAACCTAGGATCAATTGTTGCATGGTTCTTCCTAGTTCCATTAGTCGTGATCCAAGATGTTCCGGTATACGACCCCTCACTAGGATCATACGTCAGCATCACTCAGTATTCGGACCCTTCTTCTGGTATATTCAACCCCACTATCCAGTGGAAGGCATTCTCATCAGTGGTAAGAACGATTGCTATCGGGGCCATTCTGGGAGGGGGAATGTTTGGACTCATCAAGATGGCCCCGACATTCATTTCTATCTTCGGAGACATATCCTCCGCATTCACGGGAGAGAGGGGTGAGGAGTTCATAGAGAACAAGGGTTGGTATGAATGGCCACTCACACACATCCCGGTATTCATG
>CAXHFM010000194.1:0-1608 GCA_964016345.1 uncultured Candidatus Poseidoniales archaeon
CACGCCTATGTTCGTCGGCAGCGTCAGATGTGTATAAGAGACAGCTCTCAAGCTGGTATTTCAAATCCCTTGCCAGTCCCTGAACACCGACTCTGAAAAGATCCTCCATCAAATCTCCAGCGAGTCTGACTCTCTTGTTAGCGTAGTGATCCTTGTCGTTGGGGTCCCTGTTGGTTATCGCCATCTCCAAGACTTGCCTAACGATCCTACCAAGGAATATTGCCTTCTTTGTCCTGACGTCATCTTCAGAACCAAGATGAGGGAGAAGTTCCTTATCAAGTAAGTTCTGGATCCTAGATTCCCTGTACTCTTTTTGTTGACCTGCCGCGAATTTCTTCTCAAGCCATGCCATTGCCTCCTCAGTATTATCGACACCATACTCTGGATTATCTTTGACATCGTTAAGGTTTGCAACTGTATATTTCATTGCTTCAACAGGTCCTGCGATTGCAGAAAAGATATCCCTGTCATTCTCCATTCCTAGAGCCCTCATCAGTAGCACCACTGGAATTGCAGTAGTTCCGGCACTAGGTATTTTGACCATAAGCATTCCATCACGTCGCTTCTCGACATTGATTGGCTTCCTTACTCCATCCTTCTGGGAAAAAATCTTTGCTACTTCTGTCTCGTGAGCATATTTCTTGTTCTTTTCGACTGTAACTCTATTTGGGGCTAGATCTTCCATTGAAATAAGAACCCTCTCAGTACCGTTAATGATGAAGTAGCCCCCGGGGTCAAGGGGATCTTCTCCGGCTTTTCTGAGGAGTTCTTTGTGCCTAAGAGCGTCTTCGGGTGAAGTTGTAGGAGAAAGTTTCAGAGACTTTTCTTGTGTTCCTGCTACGTGATCCGGATGTAGATTACACCTTCCAGACCTGACCATTATGGGGAGGTTTCCAATGTGTACTCCCTCTTCTTCAATAAATCCAATATCAGATTCCGAAGTAGAGGGTGGAAGGTCATCCCTGTATATCTTGAAGTCCAGGTATATGGGCGAGAAGTAGGTCAGCTTTCTTAGTCTGCATTCAAGAGGTGTGGCTGGATGTTCTGCACCATTTGCTTCTCTGACAGTGGGGGCGCCTAGACGTATACCCTTCATCCTGATGTAAATCTCCTTGTCCAGGACGTCGAGCTTGATCATTCCGCCTGCATCCGGTCCGCCTGGAACGTCTTCCAGAGGATCGTCGCTACCGATTCTGATCCCTCTCACTATCTTTTCCATGCGACTTCCCTTGCCATCTCCACTAGGAATGCAATCATTGTATGATGCCAACTGGTGATTCACCATACTTCTGTGTGCGAAATAACTCTCAACTATCTCCTTCATTTTATCCTCTCCTTAGTTGCTCTCCACGATTAATCTGTATGCAGTGCTAGCGCCTGCTGATCTACTGTATCTGAAAATTTTGACGACCCTGTTCCTAAGCCAACCGGCTGGAAGATCCGTTTTCTCTGACTCCTCCATTTCCTTCAGTGCTTGTACGGATGGGTCTGTGATCAGAATTTTTGGGAGAAGCTCCTTGGCTAACCTCTTGCTTCCATCTGATTCTGTTTCCATCCTGTCTCTTATACACATCTCCGAGCCCACGAGACATACGTGCATCGCGTATG
>CAXHFM010000195.1:0-1586 GCA_964016345.1 uncultured Candidatus Poseidoniales archaeon
GCCTATGTTCGTCGGCAGCGTCAGATGTGTATAAGAGACAGTTCTATATCTCTCTGAACTTCCGATCCTACAGGCAAATATACTGCCATATCCCCATTGACGTTTAGGGCGCCCTCTTCATCGCAATAGTCATTTTCGAAACCATCTCGACAGTCAAGAATACCGGAATGCCTTCCTAACAATGCTGTGACTGTAAGGCATAGAATAACAGTGATAACTGGTACTTTAGTGATTAAATCACTGACTGTTGAGTCTACCAGAGCTCGCTTTATTGTTACTGGGGACCTCCTTATGGAGCTCAGCCCCTTCTTTAGGTCGAAATCGGATACCTTACCTCGCAAATAATTAGCAGCGTCTTCTGGAGTACGTGCTAGCGACCCCAGTATTTCAGGCAACGACGAACTAGAGTCTTCATCCCGCTTCGTCATGATACCGTACCTCTGCGAGTACCGAAGGGACTTCAACCCCACGCTGTTTAGTTAATCGCAAATGCAATATTGATAGTTCAGAATAATTCGGCAACAGTGAATAATGAGTGTTCTCAGGCACACATCAGAGTTGCCATATGGGAGACCCTAAAATAACCGATAAGAGGTGGACCATAGATCTTGAAAAAAGGATCCAGGAGTCACATTATGATTCCAATCCATCTAGATATTCCTTCAATCCTAATAGTGAAAAGGAGCTCTTTGTAATTGATACCCCTCCACCCTATCCCAGTGGCACATGGCACATCGGAGCTGTAGCCCAGTACAGCATGATAGACGTGATTGCTAGAAGCCAAAGATTAATCGGTAAGGAGGTTCTATTCCCCTGGGGGGTTGATAGGAATGGGATCAACATTGAGTTTACTGTAGAGAAGAAAACAGGAAAGAAAATGCGGTCCTATGAAAGAGGCGAGTTCATTAATCTCTGTAAGGACACGATAGAAGTCTACACTCAAGAAATGAGGCAAACTGCGAAAAGAGTGGGGC
Organism: uncultured Candidatus Poseidoniales archaeon; assembly: GCA_964016345.1. Classification (GTDB taxonomy): domain Archaea; phylum Thermoplasmatota; class Poseidoniia; order Poseidoniales; family Thalassarchaeaceae; genus MGIIb-O5. The sequence goes on from CAXHFM010000195.1 coordinate 975, forward strand.
TGTCTTGTGATTATGAAAACGAGTATCTGACCGATGACCCGAAATATAGATCCGTAACTCAATCAATCTTTGTTGATTTATTTAAGAAAGGAGATATTATCGAAGATTTAAGGCCGAATATTTACGATCCGATTGAGGGCACGACAATTGCAGATGCTGAGGTTCAGAGAGTTACACGAGAAACATTGCTTTGTGACATAATCTGGAAAACCGAAGATGGCGAAGAGCTTGTGATATCTACTACTAGACCAGAGTTAATTTGTGCCTGCGGAGTAGTAATGGTACATCCTGATGATGAGAGATATCAGCATCTGGTGGGCAAGAGGGCTATATTACCCATAATTGTAGAGGGTAGGGAGAATACTGTGGAGGTGATGACTCATCCCTCCGTTAAGTCGGATTTTGGTAGTGGAATCTTGATGGTCTGCTCTTTTGGAGATCAGAACGATGTATCGATATTTAGAGAACTTTCTCTTAGGCCATTCGTTGCTATCGATTTAGATGGTAAATTAACAAATATATCAGGACCCCTACATGGCATGAAGGTTTTGGATGCTAGGAAGAAGGCCTGTCTCTTATACACATCTCCGAGCCCACGAGACTTACGTGCAT
>CAXHFM010000196.1:0-1585 GCA_964016345.1 uncultured Candidatus Poseidoniales archaeon
CACGCCTATGTTCGTCGGCAGCGTCAGATGTGTATAAGAGACAGGCAAGATACTCAGCGAGATCATTTCCAGGATGAGGGACGTCAGAAACATCGAAAATCCTCAACCCTGCTTCCCAGTATGCGCCGTAAACGAAAGTCCTATCGAAACGAGGATCATTTGAGTCCTCACCCGGCCAAGTCTGGACAGTCATGTCATGAATGTATATCCATCCACCCAGAGTAGACTCCCAGCTCACTTCAGCTTCTCCTACCTTCACTATTCTCGGCAAATCGCCGTAACCGGCGAAATTTAGATGCGCAATTGTGATGCCACCGCATGCGTCTCCCTGGCCGACATCACACTGCTCGTAATCAGGATTGGCTACGAAGATATACCACTCGTTATCGATCATATGTGTGTACAGGTTGTGAGGCCCGCTGGGATGATCGGCATCATACCATGAATCGACCCAACTCGGATTACTCTTGTCTGTTACATCAACTAATGTTACAGTGACTTGCGCGGGATCCTCCCAAGACCCAACATTTGGATCAGCAGCCCCCGGATCAACCAACTGATTCTGCACTATCACATATTCTCTAGCATTGTACTCCAGGTACTTTACATCCAAGACCTGCGTATTGGGATCGTAGTACACACCTGTTACTGTCGTATTCTCCGGGTTGGTGACATCTACGATATGCATCTCTGACCATCCTGCGATGTACGCGTACCTCTTGCCGTCCGGAGAATCCGCAACTTGAATCTCCGCATTACCAGGCGCAGTTAGAGGGTTGTAGCTAACGGTCCTTATGTTATCTGTGAACATCACATGTTGGCTGGCATTTCTGTGATCATGATCCTCAGTTTGGATCAAGGGATCGTCCAACTCGGTATCTGAAGAATTATTTGTCGTTTCACTACCTGAGAGCGTCAAAGTAGCGAAAATTGCAACCATCAGGCAGACCGCCAGACCAATCGCGGCCACTACCCTTTCTGAACTCACACTAACCGGAGGGCATAGGTCATGTTGAAGCCATCGCCCCCTCACGCAGGGTCATGAACACAAACGCGGGGTTAGCCATGATGCTGATTTCACTGTTGTTGATGTCACCGGTATCGGCACACGAGCCCAAGGAATACACAATCCTGCTGAAGGAGGATGGCGTCACTCCGAATGGCGTCTCTCCCGGAATTCTCGTCTCTTCCGACTCGCTGTTCTTCTACAATGTGGATGGAAGGGAAAATGCAACTCACAGGATTCTCGTGGATGCGGAGGGCGACGGTGCATTCGACGGAGTTGACGATATTGCCACTCCCTGGCTGAGCAGTGCTTGCGAGCGAAACGAAACCGACCAGAAGGTAGACCCTTCCTGCGAAGTTACATACCTGCTCTTATTGGACCCATCAAACGGACTGTTGCCCTCCAATATTTCGATGATGCATCAGATTGATTCCAACGGAACAATGGAGGAGCAAGGTTTTGTTGTTTCATTTTCGGAGGACAGTCATTCCTCAGACCAAGTGCTACCGATCGGGGGCGTTCAAGAGGTACAGAGTCTGTCTCTTATACACATCTCCGAGCCCACGAGACTTACGTGCA
>CAXHFM010000197.1:0-1570 GCA_964016345.1 uncultured Candidatus Poseidoniales archaeon
AAGAGCTGGGAGTTCGGGCTCTGATGAATCCCCCAATTCGATACACTGAGGATAGGGATGCCCTTTGGAAGAGGCTGAAAGATGGTACAATTGATTGTGTCGTTACTGACCATGCCCCTCATACCTTGGAGTCAAAATCAGTAGGATATCCGCAAGCTCCAGCGGGAATGCCTGGGGTTGAGACCTCCCTACCAGTGATGTTGACTCATGCAATGGATGGCAAGTGCAGTGTTGGTGATATTGTAAATTGGATGTGTGCGGGACCTGCTAGAGTCTATGGCATGAGAAATAAGGGATCACTGATTGAGGGATATGATGGCGACCTGACCATCGTTGACTTGGAAACACGACGAGTCATCAACGATTCTGATACTTGGACAGCGGTGGGCTGGACGCCATATGCAGGCAGGGAGCTTACTGGCTGGCCAGTGTATACCATCGTTGATGGGGTGGTAGTGCATAGACGTGAGGCAGGAGGAGAGCTTAGAGGGGTACCAATGGCCCTTCCCGGTTCTGCTGGAAGAGCCCTCAGATTTGAGTGACAAATCATAAGGGAATTATACTAATCATCGCAGTTTTCGGCATCTGGTTCGATACAAGGATGAGTCTCGCTATCACCTGATGAGGATTGAGACTCTCCATCGTCATCATCTGGATTTACTGAGTCTTCTGACTCCAATTCCCCTTCTACCTCGTAGTGGTAAATTGCTGGATTTTCATAGCCAAGAAGCTCATGTTCAACCATGGATGTGAGGTCATAGTAATCCTAACATGATGTCACATATCAAGAGAATAGTACATTGATTGGACGTTGGACTGAAATCAATCGTTTTCCAGTGTGTGATGGAAAACCTCTTTCGATGCTGAGAATCTTGGCTCCTCCATAACTAGGGACGGCATGCTTTCGTAATCAGATGATACTAGTTGATACTCCAGATTTTCTTTTTCCTGAGCGGATCCTTCTGCTTGAGTAAACGTGTACTTGGCGAAGTCCCTACACCAATCATTCTCTACATTGAGGCAATCGACAGTGTGGATATTACCTCCCCATTCCTTTGCATCCTTGGCTAGCTCATAACCAAGTTCATCTGTTGTCTCTAGACAATCAACCACGAAGCTAGGCGAGTAGACTACTATCTCCTTGTCGCCATCTGAAATTAGTTCTTCTACTGTATCCTCTGTGTAGGGAGTTATCCACTCTTCAGACCCGAATTTGCTTTGGAACGTCATTATTGCTTTGTCAGGGTCGATATTTTGAAGTCTGTCGACAATCAGTCTGAATGTCTCATAGCAGTGGCGATAGTAATCATCACCCTTTTCCACAACGCGTCTCTTTTGCATGCCATGGAATGTCAGGAGTAGCTTATCAGCTTCAATCCCTTTCGACTTAAGTTCTTCCAGTTTCGAGTCAATCATCTTGACGGAATTGTCTACGAAGGCATGTGTGCGGTGAAAGTTTGTAATGACTTCAAATGTGGGGATCTTGACTCTCTTTGACAATTCCCTGGCAAGTGCATCAATTCCCGATGCGACTGTGCTTTCAGAATATTGGGGAAACATTGGTATTACC
>CAXHFM010000198.1:0-1547 GCA_964016345.1 uncultured Candidatus Poseidoniales archaeon
GCACGTAAGTCTCGTGGGCTCGGAGATGTGTATAAGAGACAGTCCCTGGCTTGCCGCCCTAATATCGTTTGAGAACCCGAATGTCTCAGCAACTGGAATTGTTCCGATTACCTTGGTAACTCCATCTTCGACTGGCATATCCTCAATTATTCCCCTTCTCGTAGAAACCTCCCTGGTAACACCGCCGATTACGTCGTTGGGAGAGTCTATCTGAATTTTCTGAATAGGTTCGAAGATTACCGGTCTTGACCTCATAAAAGCTCCCTTTACAGCGTTCCTTACTGCAGGAATAGTTTGAGCGGGGCCCCTGTGGATGGCGTCCTCGTGTAGTTTGGCGTCAACGAGCCTGACCATAACCCCCATTAGAGGCTCATCAGCAACTGGGCCCTTCTTACATACATCATTGAAGCCGTCAATTATGAGCTCCCTAGTCTCATGAAGATTCTGGATTCCCTTGGTGTCATTCACGAGGACGTTGGTTCCATTGATAGCGTATATCTTTCTCATCAAGTCCTTGTTCATGCCTAGTTCCGCGAATTGATCCCCTATTTCTTTTGCATCTTTTGATCTGACGGTACCATCCCTGAATTCACCGGCTCTTAGTTTCTCAACGACAATATCAGGGAGAGGCTCTGCTTCGACATAGAATCTGTTATGCCGGTTTGGGGACTTGCCTTCGAAAGGCCTGCCCTTGTTATCAGATTGAACGGATTCTCTGTAGACGACGATTGGTTCGCTGACCTTAACCTTGATCCCTTGCTCCTCTTCTAATCTGTATACGGTAATTTCAAGATGTAATTCTCCCATTCCAGCTAGTAGAGCCTCACCAGTCTCTTGGTTAGTAGATACCTCCAATGAGGCGTCTGCCTTTGCGAGCCCCCTTAGTGCGTCGATGAACTTGGGAAGATCCTTCATAGACTTCGGCTCTACAGCGACAGTGACTACAGGTTCTGAGATATGTCTAATCGCTTCGAATGGCGGGGCGTCTTTTTCCCTTGCAATTGTAACTCCTGCAGCGGCACTTCTAATCCCTGTGATTGCAGCGATATTACCAGACGTCACCTCCGAGGTAGAAATTCTATCTCCTCCAACCATCATTCCGACCTGCTGCACTCTCTCGGCCTTGGCCGATCCTATTGCCCATACAGATTCTCCATGCTTTATCCGCCCCGAATAAACTCTGCCAACAGCGACCTCACCAGCATGAGGGTCCATCCATATCTTAGTTATCATGAGGGATAGGGGACCATCGGGATCACACTCCATCATGGCCTTGCCTACGCCAGACTCCAGGTCTCCTTGCCAGATATTTGGAATTCTATACTTCTGGGCGATTACCGGTGATGGGTGCTTCTCAACTGTCATGTCTAGAAGGACGGTGTGGACAGGTGCGAGCTTCGCAAGTTCTTTCTGATTATCGTCATGACAGTATTCGAAAATCTGTTTAAAATTGATGTTACTTTTCTGCATGTAAGGTATTGACATCCCCCAGTTGTAGTATGCCTGTCTCTTATACACATCTCCGAGCCCACGAGACTTACGTGCAT
>CAXHFM010000199.1:0-1520 GCA_964016345.1 uncultured Candidatus Poseidoniales archaeon
ATAATTATCCTTCCTTTGACCATCATCAAGGTAATTATAGCGGGAATCACCAATACAACGTGGAGTGGGGGGAAAATGCCTATTGCGAAAGGTAGTAGAATAGAGGCTAACGCTAAAATTGACATCACCCAAGCGATCATTCTTGCATTGTCTGGTCCGATTCTCATTGCTAGTGTGTTTCTTCCCTCGTCACCTTCCATATCCTGAACATCTTTGATTATCTCTCTAGACGTGTTGTAGAATATACCAACGAAGAATAAAGACCATGCTTTTTGACTAAATGGTTTAAGGACAGCAGAAGCGCCAAAAACTACTACCAAGCCTACTGCGACGCTGATGGAAATATTCCCTGGAAGGCCCCTATCTTTGAGCCGAAATCCAAATGGGAACTCATAGTTTATGAGTAATAGTAGAGCCATTGTCCAGATTATCAAAGACGGGTACCAATCTGAAACCAATGATCCTTCCATTTGATTTGATTGCGATATTAACCAGTAGCAAAGAGCGATACTTAGGACAGAAGAAACCATGGTGATTGCAGTAGCTGTTTTTGCATGATTAAGGGAAATTCTTCCGCTAGGCAAAGGCCTGTCGGGACGATTAACTAAGTCAATCTCATAATCATAGATATCGTTCAATGCATTCCATGAACACATAAAGAAGAGAACTGAGGAAGCGTGTAGTACGGTAATCTGTGCTAGTAACCCTTGTGGGACGCCTCCGAGGGCTATGATGGCTCCCAAGAAAACTCCGAAAACACCTGTTAGATTATTTCCTAGTCGGAATAATGTGACCCAGTCTCTCGCCGAAGTGTTGGCTTTCACATGCCTGTGTGGGCATTACTTGACTTGAGTATTCCCCATATTATGCATGAGCAGTAATTTCTCCTATCCTTAGTCCCCAAACACAGACTGTGTAGGTACTCCCTCTGAATTGGCCCCTCACGTGGCCGATTTTATCGAATCTTGTGTCCTTTGCGAGAATATTACCGACCTGGTTCATCGTAGCTCCCCATCTAAATCTCTCATTTAGATGATCAAATATCTCCACAGTATTAGCAGATCCTCTTTCCTCTAGAAGGATTCTAACTTCCTCTCTTAATCTGGTCGTTTTAGACATCAGATTGACGCCCCTATCTTTTGTGATTGTGACTTCATTCTTGATCTCAGACCCTTCCATGATGATGGAGAGACCTCAACGGGGGTGGCCAATGTCGGCAGGGGCCTCCATGAACCTAGATTAGCTAGCCTGCCTCCTCCACAAACGAGGGAATCATGACTTGGCCTTAGTTCACTATTTGCCCTCCGAAGAGAGCTTAACGGAACAATCCTGTATGGCTTCGATTTCATTTGGTACGTCACGTCTAGATCGTAGTTGTTGTTTCTGTTCATGGAATGTCCTCAGTATGATTAAGATATTAAACAAGGCAACAGAGTGAAGGTAAAAGTGAAAGTGAAAATAACACTAATGATAGTACCCACTGTTTTCAAATATGGAAGGTGGGTGGCACTATTACCGCT